>CAMMWS010000006.1:0-49028 GCA_946500695.1 uncultured Mycoplasmatota bacterium
TTGGAGTTGACTTTTCAGCAGAAGATAAAAGTGCTTGAAATACTAAAGAAAATCCGACAATATTTGTTGAAATTTTAAAGTATATAAAATAGTAAAACTTCAACAAAAAATTTCAACAATTTAAAATAATTCTTTGAAAATATTGATATATAAAGAAAAATAGCATTTGAGGAGTTACCTCGCCTCGACCAGAAAAAGGAGCTTTCTACAAGCTCCTTAATTTGTTTTTAGGCTATTCTAAGTCTTTTTTCTTTTCTCAAACTTTTTCAAAATTTCAATATATTTGTGTTACTAAATTCGAAAATACATTCACTAAAATATTTTGAAAAAAGCATTATTAAATACTAAATTTATCTGTATTCTCAATAGAAAAATGTTTTAATAAATTTATATACTTCTAATTCTCCTCTGCTAAAAATATTTAATTTACAGCAAATAATAAGTAAATTCAACCTTTCCCATTTACTTAGCTATCAATTTATGATAATGGAATAAAAGAAAGTATAAATAGTAAAATTGGTGTTATTGATGTAATGCAAAGATTTCCTGATTTAGCCGAAAATTTTGCAACAACTAGATAATGCAAACACTTAAGAAAATCTGTAAAATTGAATGTCATATTTACACTAAAAAATCCCCCAAGCAATTAGCTAGGGGGATTTAAAAAGAAAAGTAAAATTATTTTTTATTGATGTCAAAATTTTTTTTGCATATTTTTTCTGCTATCATATTTAAAACAATTGTAGATATTATAAAAAAAACTGATGTGACAAATCCCACAAAAATAATAAATAGAAATAGAAAATTCAAAATAAAGAATACCCCAATAATTATTTTGTTGTCTGTCAATGGCATAATAAAAATATTATTATTCATATTATGCCATAGTAAAAAAAATACAAATCCTGTAAGAATTGTTGCAATAGAAAAATATTTTATGTTCTTAAAGCTTAATTCAATATACTTTTCTTTTTTCAATTTAATTACCTCCTTAACTAATCAGTTTACGAGTTATTTTTGGTTTATATCATACCTCCTAATATTAATAAAGATGTTTACGTGTTATCTATGTCAACTCCAAAAGGAGATTATAAAATTAAAGAGCTTATTAGCTAAGTATATGTTAATAATATAGCAAATTTTTAGCTGAATTTCAATAAATTATTCCATATTAAATAAAATCAAAATCTTCCAAATTGACCAATTGCTTTACCAACTATCCTTAAACTATTAGAATTAACCAAGATAGGAGAAATATCATAAGTACTAATAGCTTCTAAAATAACAGTCTCGCCATCAATTTTTTTATACATTCTAATAACAACATTAGAGCCATCAACAATGCCAACAACTATATCATTATTTTCAGCAAAATTTTGCTTATGAATAAGTATATAATCACCATTATGAACTTTCAAATTTATACTTTCATCTGTGATTTTCAGATAAAAATAATCATCAGGTATCTTCATGTCATAAATATTTGGATCTAATGGCAAATAGCCTTCTAAATATTCATCTTCTATTATTGAATTACCTAATGAAACCCTTGATATAATTGGAATATTAAATAAAACATTACTATCACCATTAATATTACTTTTAATAAATTCCGCAGAATCATCAGAACAATGATTCTTATCAATATAACCACAAACAATCAATAATTCATAATAAGAAACTATACCTTGTGAATTATCAGATATTTTCTTTAATATCTCTGGAGAAGGAGCTTTTTGATACATTAATCTAATCAATTTAGAAATATAAGCAGATGTAACCCCAGTTGCTTCAGCCATTTTATTTATAGAGCCATAATTATTTTTAATCTTAATAAGAATTTTTGAGAAAGCTTTTCTATCAAAATTCATTGAAAAATCAACTCCTTTCAAAAAATAGTATATCACAAATTGTTAACTATGGTCAATAATTTTAAAAAATATGTTGACAAAACACGAAAAATATTATATATTAACAGTAGTTAATAGCAAACTAGGATATGCATGTGTAAAAGATACAATAAATAATAAAAAAAGTTATCACTAACAATGATAACAAATAAAGAGATAACCACATTAACTATAATTAACGAAATAAGAAAGGAGGAGATATTATAAAAGTTTTTTATATTTATAAAATTATTGAACTAGAAGAAAAAAATCATATTAAAAAAATAAGTAATACTAACAATACGACAAAAAAATATAAAATTCGACAAAACAACCATTTTTTAGATTTTTTTTAATATTTTACTGTACAATTTATAGAAGTTTATGTATAATATTAAAAAAGAGAAAAGATAGATAGGATTTGGCGATCAGCTATCTTTTCTCTCGTTGAGCATACACTAAAAATATGCTTATTACTATTATACACACGTTAAATGCACATGTCAAGCTAATTTGCTATATTTTAAATGTAAATATTTTACATTTAAAATAATATAAAAAATTGGTTCTAATTTAAAAAATTAGGAATAAAATTAAACAGTGTCATACAAAGGAGAATACATATGGATATTTTAATAAAAAGTCTTTTAATTGGTATAATACCAGATGTAATTTTTTTAAGTTTATTTATAATTTACGCAAAAAAAATTGAAACTAAAAAAATACTATTTTTTATACTATTATTAATAGATTATATAGTAACTCTTATAATATTAAAATATCAAACATTATTTTACATTTTATTTATAATTATAGAATACATTATTTTGATAATATTATATAAGGAAGAAATACAATTGATAGACTCCTTTGTAATAACATTTCCTTTTTTAGTTCTATTTCTAATGTCATGCATATATTACTTTTTAATTCCAAATTATATGTTAGCATGTATTTTAGAAAAAATTACTATACTAATACTAGTATTCTTGTTTAAAAACAGAATAAATATAGTATACAAAAAGTACAAACATTTTTGGAATAGAAACAAGGAGGAAGTAAGAAAAATAAAAAGTATTACATTAAGAAATATAAGCCTTATACTGATGTATATATTTATATTTCTATCAGATTTGGTTTGTATATATATAATGAATGTGAGGTGATAATATGCCAATATGGTCAGCATGGTTCTTCTGTGACACAGAAGACGGAGAATAAAAAATAGGAGAAGGTAACTAATGAAAAATATAAAAAGTAGATTATTTAATATTTTTGAATTAATTTTTATAATTATAATAGGATTATCTATGAAAGTTCCAGTACAACAAATAATATTTCTACTTATAATTTTCATGGTAGTAAGAAAAAATTTGAATAATCCTATGCATTATAAATCTCCCTATTTATGCTTATTTTGGACTACACTAATTTTTATATCATTTTATATATTAACATATGTAAATCCAATAATTGCTATGTTAGGAGCTGGATTTTCTGCACTAATAGTAACAGGAAATGCAGATGTAAAAGATAGTTTCATGTTTAACAATGATGATGAATCAAAATATAGGGAAATGAAAAAATTTATAGAAAAAAATAAAAACAAAGAAATAGTCAGAGAATATGAAATAATAGTAAAAAATTTAAATCAAAAATATAAAAAAAGATATAAGATTGATTTTTATAAAGTATTTATTTTAGAGTTTTATGAAAGAAAAACATTTAAACAAATAATCGAAGAAACAAACCTAAAAGATAACAAAGAAGTAACAAAAGCTCTAGATATAATAAGTATGAGTTTTAATACATATATGCAAGTTAAAAATGAGGAGATAGATAATGATGAAAAAACTGGTTAAAAGCCAGTTTTTTCTATTTAATAAAAAAACATTTAGTTGATATAAAAAAATATATAGTAGCCACTGACATAGAATATGTCGAATATTGTAAAATTAAATCGAAAAACCACAGCAATAGGAGGAAGAAATCTCATATGAAAGATTTAATAAATAATAAAATAATAAAAAAAATTATAATTACAAAAAACGAATTAAAACAACATTTTAATAACAAAAAAATAATAAAGAAGTCAGATTATATAAAATATTTAAAAAATAAAAACTAAAAGTTATTATGTTATAAATACGAAATTGGACTTTATATAAATTAAAATATAAAAGCCAAATCTATTAATTATAGCATATAAACTAAAAATTAGTATATATAGACAAAATCATAAAAAAGAACTAGACTCTATCTTTTAAAGGAGAAATCTAGTTCAATAAACAAAAAATAAACATATAAATATATGATTTATTACTGAAATTGTAGCAAAAAAAGTATACTAAGTCAATAAAAACAAGAAAAAATATATAAATTACACAAAATTGCCATAATAATTTATAAAAATAGTAGCAAAATAAAAAAAATAATGATATACTTATCAAGTAAAAGGGTTCTAATTGAAAGGAAGAAGAAAAAATGAGTGAAGAATTAAAAAATAAATTATTTAACAAAAAAGAAAATGGATGGATAAATATAAATAATGGGAAAAAAGAAGAAATAAATAAATTTTGTAAAAAATATATGGAATTTCTAAATATGGCAAAAACAGAAAGAGAATTTATAAAACAAGCAAGAAAATTGGCAGATGAAAATGGATATAAAGATATAATGGAATTTGAAACATTAAAACCAGGAGATAAGATATATTTTGTAAATAGAGAAAAAAGTATGTATTTGGCAGTAATAGGAGAAGAACCTATAGAAAATGGAATGCATATTATAGGTTCACATATAGATTCGCCAAGATTAGATTTAAAACCAAATCCATTATATGAAGATTCAGAACTTGCTTACCTAAAAACTCACTATTATGGAGGAATAAAAAAATATCAATGGACAACAATTCCATTAAGTATTCATGGAGTTATAGTAAAAACTAATGGAGAAAAGGTAGAAATAAATATAGGAGAAAAGGAAGAAGATCCAATATTTACAATAACAGACTTGTTACCACATTTAGCTCAAGAACAAATGGAAAAAAAGCTAAAAGATGCAATAAATGGAGAAGATTTAAACTTATTAGTAGGAAATATGCCATATAGTTCAGAAAAAGTACCAGAAAATATAAAGTTAAACATCTTGAATATATTAAATAAAAAATATGGGATTACTGAGATTGACTTAAATAGTTCAGAAATAGAAGTAGTACCAGCATTTAAAGCAAGAAGTTTAGGATTTGATGAAAGTATGGTAGCAGGATATGGACAAGATGATAGAGTATGTGCATATACTTCTTTAAGAGCAATGATGGAGTTGAAAAATGTAAAAAATACAGCAGTATGCATATTATCAGACAAAGAAGAAATTGGAAGCATGGGAAACACTGGTATGGAATCACATATGTTTGACTTTTTTATTTCAGAGATATTAAATAAATTAGAAATAAATAGACCAAACTTATTAGATAGAGTATTTTGTTTTTCAAAAATGTTATCATCTGATGTAGATGCAGGATTTGATCCAATATATGCCTCTGTTTCAGATAAAAATAATGCAGGATATATAGGAAAAGGAGTATCAATAAATAAATATACAGGAGCAAGAGGAAAATCAGGAGCTTCTGATGCAAATGCGGAATTTGTAGCTTGGGTAAGAAATATATTAGAAAAAAATGAAATAAAATATCAATTAATAGAATTAGGAAAAGTTGATATTGGCGGTGGAGGAACCATTGCATATATTTTAGCAAATAAAGGAATAGATGTTATAGATTGCGGAATACCAGTACTTTCAATGCATGCACCATATGAAGTGACCAGCAAATATGATATTTATAGTGCATATGAAACTTATAAAGCTTTTTGGAAAGAATAAGGAAAAGAAAAAGAAAAAGGGCTATATTTATATAGCCCAACATATATTTTAATTATGGTTAATTAACAAATCAGCAATACCATTCAAAAGGACAATATCATCTTGTGACATTAAATTTAATTTATTACTTAATTCTATTTGAGGTTTTAAACTATCATTTGTAATAAAATTACCAAATAATATATTAGGAGCAATCCCCAATATATTAATATATTTTACTAAAGTTTGAGTTTTTATACCACTATTACCATTTTCTATCCTAGAAATATATTTCAAAGATATATCTAATTTTTCGGCTAGCTGTTCTTGAGTTAATTTATTTTTAGTACGATAATCTTTAAATATTTTACCAAAAACTTTATCGATATCTGATTTTAATACAGAACTCATTTTACCCTCCACAAATATAAGTATCATTATAAGTATAACAAGCATTAAAAATACTTAAAACACATTAATACTATAACCAAAAAATAGGAAAATATTAACAAAAAACAATAAAAGACTTGAAAATAGTAGTGATAGATGTTATCATTAAGAGTATAAAATCACACTATCAGTGAGATATAATTTAAATAAAGTATACTGAGAGCATAAATAGATAAAAAAAGAGAGGATTTTTAAAATGGTAAAAAACGAAGATTATACAAATTTATTAAAAAAAATGATATCTTGCATAAGTTATGGAGATTATTATTCTGTAAAAGAATTATCTAAGTTACAGTTAGACAATATAAAACAAGTTAACACCAAAATAGAAAAAGAAGTTAGTAAATTAAATACAACTAAAGAATTAAATGAATGCAAAGAAAAACCATTAGAAGAATGGACTAACAATCAACTTGTAACTTTATTAAATATGTATTCAAATTATATATTGAAAAAAATAGAGAAAACTGATAGTATTAAAGAACTACAAATTATGACTGTCTCTATAGATGAATTTATAAGAAGTATATAAAGAAGGTGAAACAAATGATAAGAAAGTTACAACAAGAAGATATAACAAAAGTAATGACTATATGGACAAAAGGAAATTTTATAGCACATAATTTTATAGAAAAAGATTATTGGTTAGAAAATTTTAATAAAGTAAAAAATTTTTATTTACCAAATTCAGATACATATGTATATATAGAAAATGAAGAAATAAAAGGATTTATCAGCATTGCTGAAAATAATCATATAGGAGCATTATTTGTAAAGCAACAATATCAAAGAAAAGGAATAGGACGAAAACTTATAAATTATTGTAAAGAAAAATACAATAGTTTAGATTTAAATGTTTATGATAAAAATGGAAATGCAATAGCTTTCTATATGGCAATGGGATTTAAAAATATTGGTGTACAAATAGATGAGAGCACTGCAGAAAAAGAATATATAATGGAATGGAAAAAGTCAGAGAACTAAAATTATGATCTTATAGAATATACATAAGTTAAAAAATTTAATGAGTATAAAAATTATGCCATTTACTTATTCCGATGTAGATACAGTTATGAATTATATAGATTATATTTCAACATCATCCATATATAGCAGTTGCTTTTGCAATATCTCCATTCTTTGAATTTTTACTAAAAATAAAATTACCAATGATATTGCTAAATGGTTTAATTTCCTATAACAAGGAAATATTTTTTTCGACAAAAAACTAGCAGATACGAAAAACTTTCTGCTAATCATCATGGAAATAATTTTTAAGCGTAGATATAAATTAAAAAAATATTTTTAACTCTCTTTTAGTGTATTTATCAAAAAAAAAGAACATTTATATTAGCGATATGAATGTTCCAAACTAAAACAAATATCTTAAAAATCTTATTAGAGTTTTTTAAAAAATGGTGAGCCAGGAGGGATTCGAACCCCCGACACCAGGCTTAGAAGGATTTTACCCTGTTTCCCTATTAGTCTCCATTAAGATTTAATAAGACACATAAATCACAAGAGACTGTAAGGATTTGCAAGGTAAGAACATAAAAATATTGAAAAATAAGGAAACAAAAAAATACAAAACTTTTTACAATTTGTTAGAGTTTTGTTAGAGAAATTAAAAAAAGCAAGTATCTAATCACTATATATAAATTTATAAAAAATGGAGATGTTAAAATGATATATTTTATAATTGGTTTAATTGTTGGGGCTAATATTAGTCTCTTTTTATATGCCTTGATTTTATCAGGATCAAGAGAAGATAAAATAATGGAGGTTAATCGTGAATGAGGAAAGTAAAAATAATTATTATGCAATCATACCGGCTACGGTTAGATACAACAAAGATTTAAAACCTAACGAAAAACTACTATATGGAGAAATTACTGCACTTGCTAATAGATATGGATATTGTTATGCTCAAAATAGATATTTTGCTGAACTTTATAATGTAAGTATTGAAACAGTAAGTAGATGGCTCTCGCATTTACAAAAACTTGGATTTATAAAGATAGAAATAAGAAGAAATGAAAACAAAGAAATTATTGCAAGATATATTTATATTGTTGACACCCCCTATTGTCAAAATAGTCAATACCCTATTGACGAAAAAGTCAAAGAGAATATTATAAATATAAATATAGATGATTTATTTTTATTTATTATAAATAATAGTGATAAAATTTCAAATGAATTTTACTTGATTATAAATAAATTAGAATTTAATTATACAACAGATATATTATCAATTATGCAAGAAAATAAAATACAAATGATAAAAGAAATAATTTATACACTATATTCATTATATAATACTGATTTTAAGTATATATTACCAAAAATAAATAGAGATGAATTAATTAATATTTATATTATTTCAAAAGAACATAATCCTAGTGATTTCTTGAACTATTATAAAATGGCTATAATCAATAAGTATGCAAAAAATACGACATAAGAGGTGATTTTTAATGTTTGAAGATTATATGACTAATTTTAACAATATTATATCCTCATTTTTCTATATTGCATTTATTTCAATACTTATATTGTTAGTAACATTATTAGTCATTTCACTATTATTACTTATACTAGGTTGCCTTATAAAATCACAAACAATAAAATCAAAATTTCTAAAAACAGTACCATTTTTAATGATTGGTATTTTTTCTATACTTTTAATTCCTATTTTATATGTAAGATTTAAAGGTATGATATAAAGTGTGTTCAATACAAAAAGCCCTATTAATTTGTATAGGAGATGATGAAAATATGAATTTAAGTAAAAAGAAATTTTTAAGTAAATTATCTGCAATAGGAACAACTATAACTTTGTTTGCAATTAAAGCAAATATGGTCTTTGCTGCTGAAACAGGTGGAAGTGGAATTGGAACTGCTGAGGTACAAACAGCAACAGAAAATATAAAAAGAGTAATTACTTCTATTGCAATGCCTTTACGGTGGTGTTCTAATTTTTGCAAGTGTAGTAGTTGCAGCAATTAAAATGATAGCAAATTCAAATAACCCACAAAAAAGAAGTGAAAGTATAGGAAGTCTTGCATGGATTTGTGGCGGTGGCGTAGTTTTAGGAGCATCACTTATTATAGCAGGAATTATTATAAATATTGCTACAAACAACAGTGGAAACTTACTTGGTAGTTAGGTGGTGATTTAGATATGAGAATATTTAAAGTACCGTTTGACTTGAAAAGAGAAGAAAAAATCTTTGGTGGATATTTAAGTTTAAGACAAGTAATTTATTTAATGCTATCTGCATCAAGTTTATCGGTTTTAGCAACACCACTACCCATACCAATAAAAATAATTATTATTAGTGTAGTATCAATATTTTTTATACTTTGTGCTTTTTTAAAAATAAATGAACAATATTTTGATAAGTTATTTTTTTATGCTTTTAAATATGCCTTTCGTAAGAAAATCTATTTATATGAGAGGTGTGGCAAATGATAGTAATGATTATATTTTTAGTTTTAAGTGTATTGTTCATAATTGGAACTGTTATATATGTTAAAAGAAAAGATAAAAGAAATATTACTACCTCTCCACTTCCTAATACAGAAACCAAAGAGAAAAAGAAAGATAGAAAAAAGGATAAGAAAAAGTTATCAAACATATTACAGATAAAAATAAAAGATAACATTATTTGTCTAGGAAATAGATATTCTATTGTTGCAAGTTTAGGCAGTATTGATTATAATATGCTATCTTTTAATGAGCAAGAAAGTGTTGAAGATGTGCTAATCCAAACTGCTCTTTCAATAGATTCTGCAATTCAATTTTTTTCTACAACTGAATATATAGATACTTCAAATGTAATTAAGAAAATTAAAAGTAATAGATTCGATAATGAACTCATTAAAGAATATCAACAAAATTTAGTTCAATATCTATATAATCTAATGGAAAGTAACAAAGTATCTATCATAAAAAATTATGTAATTATTTCTTATGATGGACTTTATAAAAACGCTATAAATGAATTAGATAGAAAATATCTTTTATTAAGAAATAATCTATTAAGGGCTAAAATTACTTGTAATATACTATCACAAAATGAATTATATAATTTAATTTATCGTGAATTAAACAAAAATTCCACTTTAAAAATAGATAACTTTTTACAAGGAGGTGAGAATTTATATGTTGGCAAAAAAAGAAAAAAAGAGAAAAAAACAAGAAATAAAAGAAGAAAAAAACATATTCAAAAACATTCCTAATTTAACAGATGTGTTGCTTCCTGAAGTATTAGAAGAAAAGAAAGATTATTTATATCTTGGATATGATAAATATTCTAGGATTTTTGTAATGACAATATTCCCAACAGATACATGGATTGGTTGGCTTGATGAATTATTTAGCATTGGAAATATAACTATTTCAATAAAAGTTGAACCTGTACCTAGTGGAAGTGTTATTACCCAATTAACAAAAAAATTAGTACAAGCACAAAGTGAGTACACAACATATTCTAAACAAGGCAATATATTGCATTTACCAGCATTAGAGAAAGAAATAATGGACTTGGAAGATTTGAGGATGCTAATACAAACCAATCAAGATAAATTATTTTTTGCAACTATATTTATTACACTAAATTCTGAAACTCTATTAGAATTAAATGAAAAAACAAAAATTTTAGAGGCTGAACTAAGTAAGAAAAATGCAATGATAAGAACATTGAATTTTAGACAATTAGAAGGTTTTAAGACTGTTTTACCATTAGGAGAAGTTCCTTTGAATAATTATGAAAGAAATATGGTTGCTGGTGGTATATCAACATTGTTTCCAATATCGAATCCTAATATTTCACATAGTCAAGGTGCATTTTTAGGAAGAAATTTATCAACAAATGCTTCCGTATATTTCAATGGATTTATTGGACCTCCAGAATTACCTAATCCTTCTGTTTTTATTTGTGGTATTCCAGGAAGTCGGTAAAAGTGTTGCTTTAAAAACTCTTACTGCTCGAACAATTTTGACATATAATTGTAATTCATTTTATATAGATGTTGAAGGTGAATACTCTAAATTATGCCAAATGTTAGGTGGAAAAGTTATAAAAATATCACAAGGTAAACCAAGTGGAATAAATCCATTCGAATTGGAACCTGATTTTAATGGTAAATACGAATTTCTAAATATAAATGAAAAAGTATCTGATATAAGAGCATTACTTTCAACAATTACTAGAAATTATATGTTTAGAACATTAAATTCAAATGAAATGACTGAAATAGAAATTGTGGTAAATGAAATATATAAAGATAAAGGAATTTCTGATGATGTTAATTCATTATATCAAGAAAATAATGGAAAAATTGCAAACAATAAATATGTTGTAGGTAAAGTCAAAAAGAAAATGCCTACACTAACCGATTTTCAAAAGAAATTAGATAAAAGAGACAAATGTCCTGAACTTGCAGAATTATTAATTTTATTTTTAAGAGGTAATTCTATGGGCTTTTTTGATTGTGAAAGCACTATTACAGCATCAACTGATGTTATTTGTTTTGATTTAAGTGAAATAAAAGATGAATTTACTAAACTTTATTCTTCTGTGGTAGTTCTAAATTGGGCTTGGCAGAAATTTGTTTTAAAAAATAAAGAAAAAAATAAAATTATAAATTGTGATGAAGGTTGGTATTTTTTAAAATATAAAGAGGCTGCAAATTTTTTAGCAGATGTTGGCCGTAGAGGCAGAAAATACCATACAGCACTATATATAGGAAGCCAATTTATTGATGAGTTCATTCGGAAATGAACAAGGAAAAGCAATTATAAATATATGTCCTACTAAATTTATCTTTAAACAAAATAGTGGAAATGTGGATGAAATAGTTAATTTTTTTCATTTAGCAGATGGAACAAAACAATTTTTAACAACTGCTGAACCGGGACAATGTGTCATGAATATAAACAATAATGTTACTGCAATAAAGTTTGAAGTTATGGAATATGAAAGAAATTTTGTATTTACTTAAAAAATATATGTGTTCTTAAAATAATTTATTGCTCTTCTGTTAGGAGGGCTTAAATGAATAAGGTTTTAAAAAGTTTTGTAATTATAATTGCAATGCTTTTTTTATTATCTCCTTTTTCTTTTGGAGCTGATGAAATAGATTTTAAAGAACAAATTAAATCAGAAGAAGGATCATTATTTGAAAAAATAATAGCAGAATGTATTGGAGGAATTGCACAAACAATATTTGATTTTGCAACCTCTGATGAGATGGGTGTTGGATTTAAAGGTTATGATGAATTAATATTTAACAATAACAAAAGTAATGATAGTTTATCACCTTTTACTAATGAATTGTGGAATAAAACAATGAATTGGTATAGGGTTTTTGCAATAATTTCTGGAAGTCTTATTTTAATTGCAGTATTTATTTTATCATACAAAATAATGAATGCTGGTATGAATAGTAGTAAAAGAAATGAAGCAAAAGATAATCTTATGAGACTATGCTTTGGTGGTGTTGCAATAGCACTTGCTCCACTCTTTATTAGATTTTTACTATTCTTAAATAATAGTTTAGTAAATTTGCTTGTTACTGCTGCCAATAGTGGTACATTAGATGCCAAACTTGGGGATAGTATGCTTACAAGCATAAAAACTGGAAATGCGATTACAACAGCCTTAGTTATAGCAATGTTTATATATCTTTTTGTGAAATTAAATATTAAATTTATTATTAGACAATTTACAATAATCATATTTACTATATTTACCCCTGTTGCTGCTGGACTATGGATAATAAATAGAAATGTAACTGCTGCTATGATTTGGTCAGGACAAATAATTATGAATATATTTATGCAGTTCATTTATTGTTTTCTCTTTTTGATATATCTTGCATTTCTTCCAAGTGGTGGTGGTTGGGCAGTTTCATTAATTTGGGCTATGATGATACTTCCACTTGCAGATGCACTTCAAAATTGTTTGCAAGATTTAACAAGTCGTATTGCTGGTGTTGATAATGAAATGATGACAAATAGAGGTTTAGGTATGGGTGCTGCTATTGGATATAGTTTAGGAACTATAAAAGAACAATTTTCTACCCCAAAATCTTCAAATAATCAAAATACTTCAAATGGTGGTAATTCATCAGGTAGTGGATTTAGTGGAATTATAAGTAGGGCTAAAAATATCATAAATCCTACAAATAATTTGTCAGCAGAAAAAGACTATAACGGGAATATAAACCCTATAAGAAATGTAGTACCTAAAACAACAGAAAATAATCAAATTACATTACCTAAATCAGATAATAAAAGTATTTCAAATGAAAACAGTAATTCTAAAAGAAATATAGCAGGAAATGTTATAAAAACAGGAGCAAAAGCAACAAAAGGCTATCTTTCAATAGGTGCAAAAATGGCAGAAGGTAACTGGAATACAAGTCAAAATAGGAATGCTAATAAAATAAAAAGTAATATGCAACATACAGAATATATAAATAGAGTTGCAAATAATCAAGAGGCTCAAAAGAATTTGGGTGATGAAAATGGCTCTTAAAGATAAAGCAAAAGATATGACAAAAAAGAAAATTAAAAAGTTAGTATTTAAAGTAATCAAGCCATTTTTACCATTTATAATAGTCATTGTAGGGATTGTTTTGGCAGTATGTACTGTTGTGGACTCATTATTTACTACTGAGGAGGATATGCAAGTTGCAGAACAACTTTCTAATGATAATTATGAAGAACAATATGCACAATGGTTACAAGAAAAAGAAAATTCTCCCACAAGTATAATAAACGGTAATGGTCTAGTCCCCAAAGGTATGTTTACATGGCCAATTCCCGGTTATACAAAAATTACTTCTGTATTTGGAATGAGAGTCCACCCTATAACTCGGTGTCTATAAGTTGCATAGTGGAACAGATATCAGTGCTCCAATTCGGTGCAAACTTTGTAGCAATGGCAGATGGTACAGTAATAAGAGCAAATTATAATAATGCTTATGGAAATATGGTTATGATTGACCACCGGAAATAATATTGTAACTTTATATGCACATGGCTCTGAAATATTAGTTAATACAAATCAGATAGTAAAGCAAGGTCAAGCAGTATTAAAGGTTGGTTCAACAGGATATTCAACTGGACCTCATGCACATTTTGAAGTCAGAATAAATGGTAATTTTGTAAATCCAATGATATATTTTGAAGGAGGTGATTAAAAAGTGGTTCTTATTTTTACAGGAAAGGAACTATTGGATAAAGACTTAAATAAAAAAATTCCAAATAGCCGTGTTGTTTATTATCCTGATTATGTATTAGAGGAAAAGGAAGCAACATCATTAATTATTACTGTTCAACCTAATAAATTTAATTTTAAAGAATTTTTATTTAAAGTAAGACAAAAAGATATACAAGTTATTCTTATTTTGGAAAATTCAAAAGTAAATGAGTTAAAAGATGCTTTAGTTTTAGGAATTTATGATATAGTTTTTGACCCATTTACCCTAGATGATGTATGTGATAAATTAGAACATCCATCATCATTTTCTAAAATTTCATCATATATAAAAGAAATATTAGAATTAGATAATATCTAGTTCTTTTTATTTTTTGGAAAGGAGGTAAAAAAATTTTGAGTAAAAAACTAAAAAAGTCCATTGCAATACTTACTATAATCATCTTAGTTATAATAGCAGTAGTTTCAACATTTTTTATTATAAAATATTTTATAAATAAAAATGAAATAGATACTACTACTGAATACTATACAGAAGATAAAATTCAAGAAAGATTAACTAATGATGATGGAAATGTAACAAAAGAAGATTTGACATTAAAAATCAATGGTGAAACAGTTTTTGGTGTTATAAATATTCCAAAAATAAATTATGAAGGCTTAGTATATGAAGGAACTAATCTTGAAACATTAGATAAAGGGATTGGACATTTTGAAAATTCAAGTTATTTTGAAGGTAATGTATGCTTAGCCGGACATAATTATATAGGTGTTTGGAAAAATTTATATACTTTACAAAATGGAGATAAAATAACTTATACAAGTTTTTTAGGTACGAAAGAATATGAAGTAAATAAAGTTGTACAAGTAAATGCTACTGATTGGACTTTATTAGAAGATACTGATGATAATATTTTAACATTAGTAACTTGTGTTAAAAATGAGCCAGATTTAAGGCTTATAGTTCAAGCAATAGAATGTAATTAAAATTTTCTTTACTTGACAATTGTCAAAACTATATAAAAGGTGTTACCCTTAAATATAACAAATTTATAAATGAAAGGGTGATGTCTTATGAATAGAAAAAAGAAAATTTGCATAGTCATAATTATCGTTTTAGCTTTTGTTATTTTAGGTAGTCTATTATTTTATAAAAAGGACATTAAAGTAGCAGAAAATCAAGAAAATAAAACACAAAAAGAAAATATTGTTACTGAAAACTCTATAAATAATGAAATAGATGAAAATACTATAACTCAAAATGAAGTATCTGAAAACAATACGATTACAGAGGCACAAGATACTATGACTGATAGTAATGTGAATACTACTAAAAAAGTTACAGTAGAAAGCCCAAAGCAAGTTACTCAAAATAGTAAAAGTCAAGTAGTAGTTGCTTCTAAAAATGAAACTGTAACTGAAACACAAGTTACTAAAGAACAAGAAACAAAAGAAATAAAACCTACAGAAACAAAGGTTGAAACTGCTCCAGCAGTACAAAAAACAGAAAAATATGTAAGAAATGATAGTATGATTAGTAAAATAAAGCAAGTGATTGAAAATAATGTAACAGATGATATGAAAAATTTTGGATATAATATTGTTGTTGATTCTTCAATAAAAAATAAAACTAACCAATTCACTTTTGCAGAAAGTAGAGTGATAAATGCTATAAGACTAAAATTTGGAACAATAAGAATATATGCAGAAGATTATTATTATAACGAACAGCTAATCATGACTGAATGCTACATATTATAAGTAAAAGCACTTTTATAGGTGCTTTTTAAAATGCTCAAATATAGTGTTTCCTTCTATACCCTTCAAATTTATTATAGGAGGAAATTTATATGATAAAGAAATGTGCAAAAAAAGGAATAGCAATTCTGCTATTAGTTTTAAGTTTATTCTCAGCATTTTCAAATGTATTTGCTGCAACTCCAATAAGTTCAGCCTTAATAAAAAATGGTGGTGATTGTGGTTATCACTTACAATTTTGGGATACAAAACAAAATGCATGGTCATATATTATAACCACATATGTTTACTATGAAGAAGGCGGAAAACAATATCCTGCATACTGTTTGCAGTCAAATTTGCCTGGTGTTGGACAAAGTAGTGAATATAATGTAAGTGTTGATGACATTATAAATGATGTTCGTTTATGGAGAGTCGCTATCAATGGTTATCCTTATCAAAGCCCTCAAAGTATGTGATTAGAAAATCAATATGATGCTTTTGTGGCTACTAAACAAGCAATTTATAGAGTACTTGATGGTAGAGATCCAAATACTTTTTATAATGGAGCAGATGCAAGAGGTCAAGCAATAAAAAATGCAATTATTAATTTAGTAAATATTGGTCGTAATGGTACACAAACACCTGTAAATACCGATGTTACAACTAATAAGATTGGAGAATTTGTAGAGGATGGAGATTATTATTCACAAGAATATTCTATTAGTAGTCCAGTAGAAACATCAGAATATACAATTACTGCAACTAATGGACTTCCAAATGGCAGTCAAATAACTAATATGTCAAACAATGTTCAAAGTACTTTTAGTGGAAGTGAACATTTTAAGGTTAGAATACCTAAAACAAGTTTATCTAGTGATATTAATGTAACAATAGTACTTCAAGCTAAATGCAAAACATACCCAGTATTTTATGGTAAAACAACTGTACCTGGCACACAAGATTATTTATTGACTTTTGATCCATTTGGAGATGTGGCAGGTCGTGCTGACTTAAATATAAAAACTAATACAGGAAAGATAAAAATAGTAAAAAATGATGAAGATACGAATCAACCTATTTCAGGAGTTACTTTTCAATTATTAACAAAAGATGGTACAGTTATAGCAAATGCTACAACCAATGAAAGAGGTGAGATTACATTTCCTAATCTGTATCAAAATAATTATCAGTTAAAGGAAATCTCTACAAATGACAATTATATACTTAACGAAATGACTTTTGATGTCAATGTTGAATATAATAAAACAACTACTAAAACAATTACCAATGAACACAAGAAAGGTGATTTAACAGTTTATAAGGTGGATAAAGACAATAATCGAATTGCATTAGGTGGTGTTACTTTTGACTTATATAGTGAAGAATTTAAAAGAGTCATTGGTACATATACAACAGATGAAAATCGGTGAAATTCATGTAAAAGACCTTAGAACTGGAAATTACAAATGGATAGAGAAAGAAACAAATAAGTGGTACAACCTAGCAGAAGATACGACAACAGAAGTTGTATGGGATAAAGATACAGCAAATACTATTGAAAACGAACTTAAAAAAGGACAGATTCGTGTAATCAAGGTAGATAAAGATAACAATGAAGTTAAGCTAGAGGGTGTTGAATTTGAAGTATTAGATGAAAATGGAAATGTTTTAGAAAAAATTATAACAGATGAAAATGGAGAGGCATTAACTCAAAGATATCCAATTAGAGATTTTGACAAATTAACTTTAAGAGAGGTGGAGACACAAGAGGATTATGTTTTGAATGAAGAACCTCAGACAATAGAACTTACTGAAGATGAAATTACCAATATTACTTTTGAAAATGAAAGAATAAAAGGTTTTGTTGAGATTACAAAAGTTGATTCAAAAGATAATAATAAAAAATTAGAAGGTGCTAAATTTGGATTATATAATGAGAACGATGAACTTATAGACACACTTGTAACTGATAGTCAAGGAATAGCTGTAAGTGGAGAACTTTACAAAGGAAAATATTACTTAAAGGAATTAGATACTGGCTCTGTATATTATTTACTAAATGAAAACACTTATGAATTTGAAATTGTAAATAATGGAGAAACTATACCAGTAGAGATAGACAATGAGCCAACAGATATCACCGTAGATGTTGATAAAGAAGGTACAACAGAAATCAAACCAGGAGAAAAAGTAGATTATACCTTTTCAAATGTTGCAAATAACTCTAATGTATATTTAGACAATTTTAAATGGTATGATTATATTCCAACAGATTACATTAGACTAGAAAAAATGACAACAGGTACTTGGAATCAAAATTTAACTTATGATGTATATTATAAAACTAATAAATCAGATGATTATATATTATTCAAAGAAGATTTAGGTACAATGGAAGACCATGAACTAGATTTTACAACATTACAATTAGAGGAAGATGAATACATCATAGAAACATGTTTTGACTTTGGAAAGGTAGAAAAAGGATTTAGAGAAGTGATTTCTCCAACAATGACTTGCATATCTTTTGAAACATTGCAAGATGGAGATACTTTTACAAATCATACAAAAACAGTAGGAATATATTATGGTGTAACTGCTGAGGCTGATAGTAAATGGACTACAATCACACATATTCCAGAAAAACCAACTTGTGAAACACTACCAAAGACAGGAAAATAGAAAATATATAAATCCTTTATTATTTGCCTTTTAATATAATTTATAGGAGGATTTATTTATGGAATTTAAAATTACAGAAGTTAGGATTTTTAAAATTAAACAAAGAGGTGCATTATTAGGCTATGCAAATATAGTAATTAACGATTGCTTTACTATTAAAGGTATAAGAATATTAGAAAATGAAAGAACAGGAAGGTTTGTTGCAATGCCTGCTCGTAGATTATCTAGAGAAAAAAGAGCATATAAAGATTTATGCCATCCTTTAAATCAAGAAATAAGAACATTAATTACAAAGGAAATATTTGAAGCCTATGACAAATTAGAAGAATAGTATTTTTGCCCTTTATTTGCCCTTACTTTATAAGAAAGGACTTTTTTTATGATTTTATCAGATAAGTTATATAATGAATTGTTAAATTTAAAAAATGATATAGAAAAAATTGCAAAAAACAAAAGTACAAATGATATACAAATGGAAACGTTTTTAAGGAATTTAGAAAAAAGAAGATACAATATTTTAAGTGAAATAAAATTATACAATAATACAGTAGAATATAAGATAGATAAAATAAGAAATATTAGTTACGAATACAAGGCTGAAGTTATAGAAAATATATTAAAAATATACATACCCGAACCAATGCCATCATATAGAAATTTAAAAACCCATGCCTATAAAAACATATTACTAAACATTACAGAAGTAACAAAACAATATCAGAAAATGTTTAATGAAAAAGTTTTTGTATATATTAAAATATTTGATAATATAAAAGGCTGGGATATAGACAATAAATTTATAAAACCAATATTCGATTCATTAATTGCAAATAAAATTATTGAAGATGATAATATTGAAAAAATGTTTTATGCTGCAAGTGGAGTTTTTTCTAATGAGCCACATACAGAAGTATATATAACAGGCATAAAAAATGCTGAAAATCTTTTTAAAAATGTATTAGATGAAAATGTCCTTTTTTCTGATTTTTAAACTTTGAAAATTAGGACATTTTTTATTTTGTAAAATGCTTATATTTCAACACTTCTAAATACAGTAAACGACAAATTAAACTCAACTGGATAGGTGTGTGAGAGCGTGAGCTATCACATTCCTAGCCAAAGTTCTGTATATGAAAATTTATTGGTAAAGGTGGTGATAATTATTAAAAGTATTTTTCCAAAGAATGAAAATGAAATTGAATTAGTTAAATTTATTGGTCGTTTTCAATATCTATCGAGTAAAGACTCTAAATATTTCTTTAATGATACTTACTATCCAAAAAGAATAGCAAAATTAATTAAAAACAATATTTTAAGAAGATATAAAAAATATCTTGTTATTGCAGAGAATGGACAATATTTTATGAAGATATTAGGTCAAAAAACAACACAATTAAGATATGATAAAAAATATACAGATAGATTGAAGTTCATAAGTCATTTAGCAGCACTATACAATAAAGATAATAAAATAGTATTTACTCCATCTTTCGAAATCAAAGATAAAACAGCATTTACAGAAAGTTCTCGCAAATTTATAGGAATTTTAAATATATTTGGTATAAAATATTTAACTTATCATATATCTGAAGAGCATACTGAAAAATATATAAGATCTGTTATCTTTGACCTTCAAAAAGAGACTGTGTATAAAAATATTTTAATACTAATAAATGATATAAATAGATTAAATTTAAGAGATTTTGCTTTTGGATTTAATTCTGTACTTATTACAAATGACACAGACGAAGAATTAGAAAAATTAAAATATATAAATCAGGTAAATTGGCCTAAAATAATACAAAAATTATATCAAAATACAGTTCATATATCAGAATATAACTTTTGTGATTACACAAATAACATAGATAAATATATTACTACTTTTTATTTTTTAGATGCTGAAAAAATCAACAGAATAAATATGTTTTTAAAAAGTAATGAAGGAAAACAAGCAAATATCATTTGTTCTTCAAATATAGTAAATTTACTAGGAAAGGAATTACCACTTGCAAATTATAAACTTATCAATATATCTGATTTCATAGAAAAAGATATAAGAGTTTATGACTAAAAAAATATTCTTTTATGTTTCAATTATTATAATTTTTATTTTAAATATAATATTAGATATAAATATAAATAATTATATAAATATTTTAAATAAATGTTTTGAAAAAAATATTATTCTAACTAATTTTTATTATATGGTTATTTGCTCCATAATTGCCCTTATTTCAATTTTAATTATATTATCAATAAAATTAGTCGTCTTTTATAAAAAAGATGAAATAAAAGGTATTAAATTAAAAACAGAAGATGGAACATATGGAACTGCTGATTGGTTAGATGATAATGAAATAGATGGAATACTTGGAAGAAATAATGTACCTGGAATAATACTAGGAAAAAGAAACAATGACATTATAAAACTTCCATTTGACAGTTTTTTTAATAAAAATATTTCCGTTTTTGGAAGTAGTGGTAGTATGAAAACTATACGGTTTTCTGATTACAAATCTGCTTGAACTTTTAAAATATAAAAAATCAATTATTGTTACAGATGTTAAAGGAGAAATATATCGAAAAACTAACACTCTATTTAGAGAAAACAATTATGTAGTTAAAGTATTAAATTTAAAAGATTTAAAGCATTCTGACAGGTGGAATCCACTAGGAGAAAATGAAGATATAACTGATATTCAAACAAGTTCAAATGTTATTATATCAGGAACACAAAAGAAAAAAGGAAAAGATGACTTTTGGCCTCGTGCAGAGGAAAACTTGCTAAAAGCATTTGAGTTCTATTTTTTAGAAAATAAGATTGAACAAAATACATTAACTGACATATACAAGATGATTGCAAGTGGAGATCTTGAAAAACTAGATAATATTTTCAGAAGTTTACCAAAAGATAGTCCTGCTCGCATGTCATATAATGTGTATGCAACTGGTAGTGATACCATAAAAGCATCTGTTTTAACTGGACTTGGTACAAGATTACAAGCTTTTCAAAATAAAGATTTACAAGAACTAACAAATGCAACTGATATTGACCTAGTTCTTCCTGCTAAAAAGCCTTGTATTTACTATGTAATAAGTTCTGATGTAGATTCAAGTAAAGATTTTATTGTATCACTTTTCTTTACATTTTTGTTTATAAAACTTGTAAAATATGCAGATTCAAAAGAAGATGGCAAATGTGAAAATGAGGTTTTTTTCTTTCTAGATGAATTTGCAAACATTCGGTACAATTCGGAAGTGAAGTAATAACTGAATTTAATAAGAAAATATCAACTGTTAGAAGTAGGTCAATAAATTTAATACCAATATTTCAAAATATAGGTCAAATAAAGAGTCGTTATCCTAATGATGTTTGGCAAGAGATAATCGGTAATTGCGATTTAAGACTATGTTTACGGTGTATCTGATACTTTATCTGCAGAATATTTTAGTTCATTGTTAGGTGTGGCAACAGCAGAAACCCAAAGTATAAAGAAAGATGCAGGTATAGAAGGAGATTTAGAGTTTGGACAAAAAAATATATCTAGTCTAAAAAGAAATTTGTTAAATGCAGATGAGATATTAAGACTTCCACATAATAAACTAATTGTGAATATTCGTGGAAATAAGCCATTATTGTTAGATAAAATGATATATACGGAACATCCTCTATCTAAAAAATTAAAAGATGTTTCTGTAAGTAATTATAAACCTAATTGGAATGACAATAAACAAGTAGAATCTAAACCAAAAGTAATAGAACAAATAAAAAAAGAATCTATAGATAATGATGAATTTGAGGAAATCACCTTTGATAATTTTTGAAGATATGATATAATTAGAAAAATTGTGGAGGTGCGATATGAATAAGAAAAAAAAGTTATTCAGTATTTTAATTTGTATTTTATTGATAGTTGCATTATTAATAGGAATAATATTTTTTATTAAAAAACCAAAAGCAAATGAAGAAGAAAATTTTAATAATTCTTCTGTTATTTATGATTCAGGAGGGAATATAATTAGCGATTTATCTAAAAGAGATGATATTACAAACACTGTTGAAAATACTGTTATTCAAGGAATAGTAGAATTACATCATAATGGATATATTTATACATTCAATGGTCAACATTTTGGAGAGTTTGGATTTGAGATGGAGGAATATACTAGAGCAAATATTGCTGACAAAAAGCAAAAATGTATAGATTATCTTACATTGCAAGAATATGATACTGATTATATAGAAGAAGGAGATTTGCTAATTTGTTCAGGAACATTATATAAAAAAGGATATAGTGGTGAAAACGATTTTGATACAAAAGATAATGCAATTATTGTTTTAAAATCAAATGATTATAATAATATGAAATTGGAAGTATTAAAAGGAAACAGTATATATCCATCTACTGTAACAATCGGAGAAAGTTATGCAGAATTAGGATATGTATATCTAAAATATAGTTTAGAAGATAATACCCATTCTGATACAGGTTATAATTTTCCATTTGCAATTAAAGCATATATTACTAATAATACAAAAGTAACAGGAAAGTTAGAAAATGGAAAAAGTGTAAAAGTTCAGTACAAAAATTTAGAAGATCAATTAAATGAACTAGAATTAGAGTCAATAGAAATAATTGAAAAATAATAATCAAAATAGAATAAAATTCACAAAAAAGGATAAAAAATATTATGAAAAAAAGAATTATTTTATTATTAATAATCATTATTTTACTAATAGTCATAGGTATAGTATTTTATTATTATAATCAAGAAAAAAATATGGATTATAAATTTGAAAATGATAAGTTATATATTACTTTAAATGCAAAAGATTGGATTGAAGTTCCAGGAGATTTTTCTTATACAGCAGAACATCTAAAAGAAATAAATAATGGAAGATATAAAGAAGGTACATACCAAATGGATAATAAAAAATAGTTTTCTATTATGAATTTGATACTAATAATACGAATTATGAAGGACTTGGGATTAGTAATGAACTTATTATGGATTTAAAGGAACAATATGCTACTCATATAGTATATTCTGATGATAAAGGAAAAACATGGAATGATGTAGTCATAGGTGTAGGACCTTATTCAGATATGTTAGTAGAAATTCATTTTGAAAATAAAAACGAAGGAACTATTTCACAAAAAGGCAGAGATGGAACTACTATTTACTATTATGAAACAACTGATGGCGGAATGAATTGGAATTAAAATATTTAAGCATTTACCTTAAATGGTAGGTGCTTTTTTAGTTAGGTGGTGAAATGTTGGAAAATCTAAATATAAAAGAAATTTTAAGAAGTAAAGAAGAAAAAAGAATATTGACTCGGCACAATAGTAGGAATAGAAGATGAATATTACAAATTAAAAGATAAATATATTCCCTGTGCTATTTTATGGTACGGAGATGTAAAAATTTTAATTCCTATAACACATTTAAGAGTAGATAAACAAAATAAATCTATAATTCGTGGAATGATTGGAGCAGAAATTGACTTTATAATATTAGAATATGATGAACTTGCAAATATAGCAATAGGCAGTCGAAAAGATGCAATGGAACTACGCTCAAAGATAGAATTACCCAATTTAAAGGTTAATGATACAATAAGAGTTCGTATAGTTGGAATAGGTGTTAAGCATATTGTAGTTGATATGTATGGCAAAGAAGTTATTATAAAAGCATCAGAACTTAAACACACATATATTATTAATTGCAAAGATTTATACAAAGTTGGAAATTATTTAAAAGTAAAAATAAAAAAGATAGATTTACAAAATAATATATATGAATTATCAGCAAAAGATTTTGAAGAAAATCCATTTTTAAACATCAGAAAATACATCACTATAAATGGAGAATATACTGGAAAAGTAATGGCCTTCCCTAAAAATAATTCCGGAATATTAGTGCAATTAGATATTTCGCAAGTAACAGTTTTAACAAGAGTGCCTGCAAGGTTTAACAGTTTTCCACATTTTGCAGATAAAGTGTTGATAAAGGTAACTGAAATAAAGGAAGATAAGAAATATATTTATGGATATTTAATGAGAGTGATTTAGGAGGTTATATTATGTTAGAAGATGAAAAAATAAAGATAATAAATTTTGTTCAAGACTTTGGTTGCTGTACTTTGAGACAATTACAGATATTATATAATAAACCAAATGATAATTTTAAAGATATTTTACAAGGCAATTTTGTAAATAGAAAAGGAGATATTTTTGTATATCACAAAGCAGATATAGATATGAAAATGATATATGCCCTAGATGTTTTGTGTAGATATAAAAAGAAACTAAAAAAATATTACAAAAGATATGATCCTGTTTATATAACATTTCTTACAAAAGATAATATATTATATAATATAATTGTTACAGACAAGAGTGATGAGCAAGGTGTTTTAAAATTATTAAAAAACAATGCTCCTACTATTCCTGAAGCAGATAAATTTATTTTATTATTTCAAGATGAGGTATGTTTTAAAGATGTTATATGTTCAACTCCTTTTGCATATTGTATTTATCCAAGTCTCAAAATTATTCAAAAGAGAAAAAAGAGTTGATTTTTCAATAGTTTAATGGTATATTATATAAAATAATATAGGTCATATATTTATATTATTTTTTGTTTACTAATCAAGCAGGTACACAAATGTATCTGCTTTTAAATATTAAAAATCATAAATCTTCTCTTAGAAAATCTATGATTTTATTATATAATATATAATTTATGAATAAATGGTTTATATATTAGTACATTTATTTTTCCAATAATCTTTTTAAAATTGGTTTGATTTTTTCTTTGGTAACAGGCTTTTCAATATAGTCATCAAATCCTATTTTATTTACAAATTTATATCTGGCATTCTGTGTAATTGTATGAACAACTACAGGTATATTAAAATTCTCTATTTTCTTTAATTCCTTTAAACATTCTTCACCTGTTCCATTTTGATAAATATTATTACTAAAAATTATATCATATTTTTCTTTGTCTTTGATTCTTTTTACTATTTCTTTACCACTTAAAGCAACAGTAACATCAAAGCCTAAACTTTCTAATACTTTTTTAGTATTATTATAAGATGGTGAAAAATAATCACCTATAAGAGCTTTTTTTCCTTCGTACAATGGTTCATATGTTAAATCATTTTTAGAAATGTTTTTTAATTCTATTGGTTTATTTATTTCGATAATTTTCTTTAAGTTTATGCATTCATTTTCGTAATAATCAATTTCTGATATAACATTAGAAAGTTGTTTATTTTTATTAAATATCTGAACATTGTATTTTTTATTTTGTTCAAGAATAAAAACAATTAAAATAACAATAATAAATATTAGTAAACAAATCAAATAATACATTATTAACACCTCCTATTCTTAATAAAGTAAAGTGCTTACTATATATCTATACTCATTTTATAACTTCTGCTACTGTGGTATGTTATAAAAATTTTAAACATAATACAATAATATAAAGTTATGGTCAAGGGGGTGGCAAAAATTTCAACAAATGCTAGAACAATATTAGCAAATAATATCGTATATTTTAGAGTTAAGAATAATTGGTCTCAAGAACATTTTGCTGAACTTTTAGGCACAAGTTCAGGATATGTTTCTGAAATGGAAAATGGAAAAAGAAACATATCAATAGATTATATCGATCATCTTGCTAATATTTTTAAAATTGAGCCACACGAACTATTATCAAATAGTTTGACCGTGAGTAAAAGGCGAATACCTAGACGTAAGAGATAAGTACCAGTTATCTCTTATTTTTTATAGTAAGCAATATCATTATATCATATATTATGGAAAAAATCTTTTTAATTTATAGTTATTATACTTACTTTTGATATGTTTTTATAGTTAATGCCTATAATTTTATATATTTATATTTACTTTTTTATAGGTAACAACTATACTAAAACATCAAAATTATAGTTACTAACTATTTCAATTTTAAATCAAATTTTAATATACTATTTGATGAGGTGAGCATATGGCAAACTTAGATAATAGTATAATTATAGGTCGTAATGTAAGAAATATCAGAAAAAGTCTTAATCTGACACAAGAAGAATTTGCAGAAAAACTAAATATTAATGCACAATTTTTATCACAAATTGAAAATGGTAAAACAGGAATTTCTATAGATAATGCCATAAATATTTGTAATATTGCTGGATGTTCTGCAGGTAAATTATTTAAGGATTTAATTAAATTTCCCAATATTAATGAACAATATGATTTATTAACTGATAGAGACAAGACTGTAATAGATAAAATGATTATTACACTATTAAACATTTAAAATATGACTAAGTATTTTCATTAATTTATGATACAAGTAATACAGTTTGTAGATTATAATTTATTTGATTTAAAAATTTTTATATTATATAAAACATAAAAAATAGCCTACTCTATAAAATTTATAGAGTAGGTCATATTTTATTTTAATTCTTTTTACACTTTCTATGCTACTTTTTGTTCATCTTTACCACCAATTAAACTTTCATTTTATAATTTAACCTTAAAGATAACTTGTAATTTGTGATTGGGATTTTTTATAACTTTTGTATGTTAGTGTAAAATAAATGCAGGCAAAATATAAAAAATTTTGTCTACATTTATTTTACACTAACAAGTACTATATTAAAAGAAGAATAGCGTCTTAAATCTATTCTTCTTTTGACTATTATTCTATTATTGTATATCCTTCAGTGTCAGGTTTAGTAACATCACTGTCTTTAACCACACCATATTCGTATTTATAATCTGTTGTTCTATTATTTTGATTATCTATCATTTTTATTGCTAAACCAGTATCTACATCGATAAATTTTTCTGTATCTCCATCTCTAATTAAATAGCATTCTTTATCATTAAGTTTTACTTTATCAACACTTGTTGTAAGTGCTATCCATATATTTTCTATGATATTTTCTCCAGTAAAATATATAGGGTTAATTATAATATCTCCGGATGTGCTTAAAGTTTTTGTTACTCCATTATCTATCAAAGTAATTATTTCAGTTTTTGACTTATATAGTATCATTTTTATAGGATTTTTATTTTCTGAAAATATACTCATGTTTCCCAATGTGATTCCATCTTTATTGTATGACTCTAAAATACTCATTTGTCCATTAGAATATGTTTCCGTTTTAGTATAGAAATTATTTAAAGTTATCATATTATTTGCCTTATTAGATAAATTAGTAAGTATAAAAAATTTTCTTCCTATTATTATTATAAATAAAACTAATATAATTAATAAAACATTTCTTAATAACTTTAATTTATTATTATATTTTTTTATATATTTAACTTCTCTTTTATCTCTTTTTACATTATTTAATTTTAAATCTTTTTTCATATTTTCAAATATCTTTTTACATCCTTCACATTCATTTAGATGCTCTTCAATGTACTTATTTGTATCATTATTTGTTAACCTTTCAATATAATTGGGTAATAAATCTTGAATAATTTTGCAATTTTTTTTCTCTTTCATATCAATCAACCTCCTTTAATTGATTTTTTCCTCGATAAAATGTTACTCTAGCCCAGTTTTCTGTCTTATTCAAAATAATACCTATTTCTTTAAAACTAAGTTCTCCTGTTATTCTTAAGTAAATTACTTCTCGTGTTTTTTCATCTAAAGCTTGCATTTTCTTATACAATAACATTTTTTCATCATTGGAGATAACCTTTTGTTCAGTTGTATCCTCTTCTCTTGTTTTTAGTAATTCTTCTTCAACTTGTATAACTTTTTTATTTTTTTTACAGTAATCATACCATATATGTTTAGCGATTTGACATAACCATACTGATATTTTACATTCACCTTTATATGTGTCAATTTTCTTAACAGCTTTGTAAAAAGTTTCTTGCGTTAGTTCTTCTGAAATATCATTATTATGGGTTAGACAGAATAAATATTTGTTTACCGTTTCAAAATATTGTTCGTATATCTGCTCCATATCCTGCATAACTTTTATCCCCCTTTGTGTATATGACGATTTAAATTAAAATTCGTTACAAAATATTAAAAAATATTAAAATTTTCAAATATTTCTAAAAAACTTATTTTCTATTCTCTAACCTATTATACAAATTATTTATTTAAAAGATTATATCATATAAAAAATAAAAAAAATAGCCTACCCTATAAAATATATAGAGTAGGACATATTTTATCTTATTCTTTTTACACTTTTTATGCTGCTTTTTGTTCATTATGGATTCGTAACTTTGATACTACATTTAAAATACGGTTTTCGATATCTTCATAATAATCAATTACACCATCGTTGACATCAGCATCATACATATATGAAATATAATCTCCTTTTAAATATTTTAGTAATTTAGCAATAGTAAAGAAACTTAAACTATTTAGACTCATTCGTATATTCTCATAGCAATCAATTATATATGCCTTTTCAAATATTTCTTCTTTATCTTTTTTTAGATAATTTTTCTTAAAATGTTCAAATTCTCTATTTACTAAATGTCTAAAATAATCAACTACAACTTGTCTTTCTTTGAAAGTTGTTTTTGTTTGTTCCTTTTTTAAAATATTATCAATAATTTTCATTGTTCAAATCCTCCTTTTATGCGACCTTTTGTAATCTATAAAATGTTAAAAAGTCATCTTTTAATACTTCCTTAAAATCAGTTATTGCTTTTACTTGTAACTCATAACCTAATGGTATTAAATCTCTAAATACTCTGTTTATAATGTAATCTAAGTTATCATTTCTATGTACTTTAAAAGTAAATAAAATATTTTGAATATTGGTATTATCAAGTATCTTTAATATTTGTTTTGAATTACTAATGTTGGAAAAAGCAATTACTGGTACTTCTAATGCTTCTTCAATATAATTTCCTAGTAAAAAATTATCTGTTAAAACTACTGTATCTGTGTCCTTTGTTATATTTCTCTTAACGACAATATTTTTAATTGCTGTACCATTTATTTTACCTTTGCTTGAAAACCATAAATTTTTGCTACCATTAAATTCCTCATCTAAATGTATTGATAATGCTTGTATTCTTTTTTCTTCATCAAATACAGGTATAAAAAATCCTCTTGGAGCAGTAAAATTCCATACCCAATCTTCATTTTGATAAAAACCAGGTATTCCAGATAAATCATATTTTCTTTTTAATTTATTTGCTGTTAATCTTCGTAAAATATTATCCTTTGGAATAGTACGGTACATTTTTTCTTCTATATCACTATTTAAAAAGCCCATATTTTCTAGTTCTTTTCTATGACTTGCTTTTAATTTTAGCATATTTAATAAATCTCTATATACTTTATCTCTTGTTTCAATATCTGCTAGTTCGTTTATAGGACTTATTTCAATATGTGATTTATTCATTGAAAAGCATTCTCTATCTAGTAATTCTCTATATGCTTGTTTATTATCAATATGCCTTAACTTAGCATATAAACCAATACTATAACCACCATTGCCACACCTACTACAACAATATTTGTTATTGTTAGGATTTAGACTTAAAGTAGCAATCTTGGAATTTTTATTATAACCGACAAAACGGACATATTGCTTTTACTTCTGCTCCTCTTGTATCAGTAATTTCTAAATTTAGATGATATGCAACATTTAATATATTTATATGCCTTTGTACTTCAATCATATCCAATTTATTCATAAGTTCAAATCCTTTCTTTTCTAAATGGCAATCTGCAAATTGCCATCATTATAATGTTTCTCTAAATTTTTTATAAAATTGTTGGCACATTTTTGAATCTTATCTCCTAATTCAAGTATTATTTTAGTATCTCCATCAACCCATGATGCAATATAATTAAAACTGCAAAGAGAAGTATCTAAATCAAAATAATCAGCCACAATATATGCAACTGATTCAACGAATGTTTCTGATAAATCTCTTTCTTTTTTATAGTCAAAATCATCATAAAAAGCATGAGTTAATTCATGTAATAATACAGAGACCTTATCATTCATAGATAATGATTTTTTAATTACAATTTTTTGTTCTTTTTCAAGCCAATATCCCTTTGCATTTCCAAATAGGTCTTCTTCCTCTATTGGATAAGGAGAAAATGATTTTAAAAAATCAAAAAATTGTTTTTTGTTATTACTGTTTAAAGATTTTTCTTCTAATGGTAATGATTTTCCAACAGTTTGAGAAATATCATATACATAAGTATATCTATATATCAAATATTCTATTTCTTCTTTTTTATTTTCTTCTAATAAACTATCTTGTCCTTCAATTATTTTAGTATATTTTCGCTTAATAGGATATATAATTTGTATTCCATGTACGCCTTTTTTTAATTTTCTTCCCATTGACTGCCATTTTTTAAATCCTGCCACTTGTGTAGCTTCTTTCATTTGTGAAAATATAAGGACTATGTTATTAAAACTATAATTATGAAAATTCTTGCTAAATTTCAAAAATTGTTCATATTCACCTGAAGATATAATATTTGTTACACTATCCACTATTTTATTAAATAATTCTTTTGTTTTATTTATTTTATCTGTTTTTCTTTTCATAATTTATGCTGCTCCTTTCAATATTCTTTGTTCCCAATTATTTAAAAATGCTAATTGTGTTTTATTAGGATCTTCATTATTTTTTATTCTACTTTGCACTACCTTATTGTTCTTTACTTCCACAGTAACTAAAGATTTTTTTAGATTTTTTATACTTCTCAAAAAGTAGATATCACACTTACCTTCTGCATATCTTTCAGCATAAGTTCTAACACAATTATGTTGTTGCTTACTTTCATCTTGTAATGATTTTAAAGTAAATGCTGGTAAAATAATAAATTTATTATCTTGAAATGTATTAGTAGATAATTCTTTACCTCTTTTTCTGATTGCTTTTCGCATAATTTCATTACTTTTAATTTCATATTGTTTTTCTAATTTATCATGTTCATCTTTTAAATTTTTAGGAAAAGCATATCTGTTGTTTTTTAAATCAAACCCCAAAAGTTTAGCAAATCTTAAATAATCTTTGTATAGATATGTTTTTACTTTTCTATGGTGCATTTTAGAATATTTTATGAAACGATTTAAACTAATATATTTTGAAATCTCCTCTAAATCTGTTGTACTGCCTCCATAACCAGTAAAATTCTCTAAATATCTTATTTTTTTAATATCTTTTTCTTGTAATAATCTCAGGATTTCTAGTTGAGTGTATGTTATATTATATTTTTTCATAAATGGGTAATAATCTTTTGAAACTCCAAAAATTGTTTGAAAAGAACCACTACAACTAAATTTTTCTGCACATAATGCTAAATTATACAATTTCATTTTTGCTAGTCTTTCAATTCTATTTATAGCATAATCTTCTTTATTTTTAACTAATTCTAGTAAATCAATATAAGTAGAGTGCTTTACAATATCCCATATACAAGAATACTTAAATTCAGTTTTTTTAAGTAATCTCTTTATATTATTAGGGAATACTATTGAATAATCAATAATTGAGTAATTTCTAGTATATTCTCTCCATTTTTTAGGATTAAAATAGCCATTATCACCATGATATATGTATATATGAGATTGACATCTTGATACTCTATCATTTACATATACCTTTCTATAATAAGTATTTGTAGGTATTTCTCTTGCAAATTCTACAACAGAAGAATGATGTTTATGTTCTGCATCTATGCAACTTTTTAATTCAAAATATCTAATAACAAAAGTATCATTTACCATGTCTAGCATAGATAAATAATCTTTAAATTCATAATATCGTAAATTGCTTCTTTTTATTAAATATTTATTATGGCAGTGAGGACATTTCACTTCTTCATTTACTTTTTTCTTACTAACAAAGTTAGAATTGCAATTAGTACAATAACATTTATTTTTGCTTGATTTTATAATTAGATTATGATATTTTTCTTGCTTTTTTACAAACATATCCCAACCTTTTGGAAGTTCAGAATAATTGTCTAGCAAATTAAATATTTCTCTATATGCTTTTTTTACATATCCCATTATTTTTGCACCTCCCCAAACATTGAAATTTGAGGATTATCTTCTTTCTTTTCAGCCTTTTTTTCCTCTTTTTTATCTTCTTTTTTTGATTCCTTTTTATTAGTTTCAGGTTTTAACCCTTTCTTTGTTATACCAAGTTCTTCATTTGTATATTTAAAGTAGTTAGTAGCCCATAAATATACAACTTGGTCATTTACCATTGCTACATTTCCTTGCTGTAATGCTCTTGCTTTTTCATATACATATTCATACATTCCTTTAATTGTTTTTTCTTTATTATTAAATTTTTCTTGTAATTCAGGTTTATTTTTTATATTATTAAACATATTAGAAACGCTAAAATTATTCATTTCCAATACTTCTAGTTCCAATCTTTCTATACCTTCCATATTTTTTGCTCCTTTCAAATTACTTGTTTAAATCTTTGGAAAAGTGGGTTGCTTTCCTTTTCTATTTCCATATATTTTTTATAATTATTAAGACCATATCTTTGAATTTTCTTATTTCTTTCATGTTGCACATCCTTTATGAGTTGTGATATCTGTTCAAAGGTATAAAAATAGGAGATAAGATTTTTTGAATATGTAACCTTATCTCCGTTATATCCTTTTACAATATTGAATCTATAATGATATTTCTTTTTTCCACTATGATTAGAGATTCTAATACCACAGCAAATACCATAGTCTAGTTTAAGATAGATAGAACTCGTTGTAATAGCATTATATCTATGAATGGTAAATCCTAATTCAGATAATTCTTTTATTAGAATTTTAGCCATTTGTTTTTCATTCATGAAATTATGCAACTTCCTCTAAAATTTCATTGAAATTTATATATCTATCCTTGTTTAGTCTTTGGGTAATTTTTCTCATAAATGGTCTAATTTTTTCTATTTCTTCTTCTGCAACATTTATCCTTGTTACTTTTGCGATTTTTGTTCCATATTTTGTAGGTGCTATAACTAAATCACCAACAGAAACCTTTTTTTCTGTAAAGTATGAATAATCTCGTCCATTAAAAGTTCTAGGAAAAAAATCATCTTCATATTTGACTGTAATTATATTTGTTTCCATACTTATTCCTCCTTAAAATGGTAAATCATCACTACCTAATACTTCCTCATCTTCACTATTATTTGTAAAGTCCTGCATAGGTGTATTAGTTCCGTTTAATATAGCATCACTAGGTTCTTGTTTTTTTCTTCTTTCTAAAAAATCTACTTCTTCAGCAATGACTTCTGTTACATAATGTTTTATACCTTGTTCATCTTCCCAATTTCTTGTTTCCAATCTTCCTGATATAGCAATTTGTTGTCCCTTTGAAACATATTTTGAAATGCTTTCTGCTAACTTATTCCAAGCAATAATATTAAAAAAGTCTGCACCTCTTTCTTCTCCTTGTTTTACGAAAGCACGATTTACTGCTATGCTAAATGATGCTACTGCAATATTTGTATTTTTTGTATATCTTAGTTCTACATTTTTTGTAAGTCTTCCTAATAAAATTACTTTGTTCATATTTTTTACCATCCTTTCAATTTTCTATGCCGCATTTTTAAAGATAACTTCTTTATTATGCTTTCTATTTTTTTGTTTATTTTTTCTTTGTTGATAGTAATATTCTTCCAAAAATTCTTCTTTAAATCTTTCTATCTTTTTTTGATGTTTAGAAAGTTTAAATATATTACTAAATTTTCTTATATCTCTCTTTTTCATAGAGATTCTTTTATTCTTTTTAATAGATACTATGATAAATGTACCATATAAGATGTTTCCTTGAAAAAATCTGTTAAATTCATCATTTCGTGCATTTTGATTTGCAATAATAATGTTATTTTCATTTGCTCTTATATTTAATAAAGTTTCTCCTATAAGTGCTTTTATAAATTTTATATTTGCTGGTATTTTTACTCTTTGAACTTCTTTGCCAGGCATAACTAATAAACATTTGATTTTCATATGTATTCCTCCAATTTAATATAATTTATTATTTTAAGACTATGCAGCAATTTGCATAGCCTTATCATTGTAATTTGATATTGTTAAATCTTGACTTTTTTGAACTCTTGAAATTAAGATTTGCGTATCTTTTGCATAATCTTCTATAAAGTTAAAATCAGCACAACTTTCACTATCATCTATAAATAAAGGGAAATTAGTATTTGCAACTTTATTTAACATATTACCAATTTCAAGCATTGTTGCAATGGTTTCAGAACGTGAAAGATTTTTAAGTTCATTATTTTTGTAAAGAATAATAAAATCTTCTTTTAAAATCTCATCTTCTTTTGATACTTTATAATACTGTATTCTAACATTTTTTAAGTGTTTAGTTGCATATTTCATTTTTTCTTCAAGATAGTTAATATATAACTTTTGTGTAACTTCTTTTACCTTTTTAATATTCTCTATAAGTCCATGTAATTCTTGAATTTTAATATTGAATTTTGTAATATCTTCCTTTGATGTCATTACATTTTTTTGATTTATTGTAACAATATTATTATGTTTTTCTATATCCATTTTTTCTTGTTCTAAATGACTTATTTTTTCTTTTAAAGTAGTTATTTGACCTGGATATTCTTCGTTGTTTGATACATTTTGAGCAGAATATAATTTAGCCTTTTCAACTGCTAATTTTCCTTTTATAATTAAGAACTCTTTATCTAATTTTACCTTTTTGTCATAACTTGCTTCTAAATCCTTTTTCATATTGATAATTGTTGTAAGTCTACCTTTTTCTTCTAATTTTTGCCCACATAGAGGACAACATACATCATTTGCATTTTTAATAGACAAATATTTTTTCTTTCCTTCTTGCATTTTAGAAAATAGGTCATCTATTTGCTTTTCTAATGTTGATTTTTGTTTTTCCAACTCATTTACTATTTTCTCTTGTTTTGTCCTTATAGCAGAGTTTTTATCAGTAGTTAGATATGATAGTTGTTGTCTATCCAAACTAAGTTCTTCATCTTTTTCAAAAGTTAATATTTTATCAATAGTAGTTGAATCTATGATACTTTGAGCATAATCGATTTTACCTTTAACAGTTTTTATTTGGTTTTCATACATTTTTTTGTTATCATTCAATTCTTGTATATATTGAACCATATTAGTAGGACAACCTTCTAATAAAGATTTTTCATAATCACTTAGTTTATTATAAACTGATTGTATATCTATTTCAGGCAAATAGTTGTCAATTAGTTCTTTTTGTTCTGTTGGCTTTTTATGTAAGAAATAATTTAAGTTTAAAATAGATAAAAATAATTTTTTATCTTTATAAAATGTTTGTAAATCTTTTTGCTCTATTTTTTTATTGTCTAACATAATGAAATTCATTTTGCTATCATATCTATTTTTATATCGTATAAGTATATGATTATTTCCTGCATTGTCTATAAAATGTAGTTCAACATAGCAACCTTCACATTTTTTATTTCCTAGCCAAACTTTATCATCACCAGTTAAATTAGTGCCTAGAAAAGCCCAAATAATAGCATAAAGAATAGTTGTTTTTCCTTTTGCATTGCCACCAGTTATTTCAGTAATATCATAGATTTCTGTTTCAAAAGTATATTCAAATTTTCTAAATCCATTTGTTTTTAAATATGTGATTTTCATTGCTTTTCCTCGCTTTCATATTTTTCTATGTATATGTCATCAATCCAATCTTCTGTTCCATCTTCAAATTGAATATTGTAATCAAAAAAGAATGGATCACGGCAAATAACTTTTCCAATTTTGTTTTTATATCTTTTATCATTACATTTGCCAATCCCATTCACAATTACACTATCTCCATCTTTAAATTTGTTATACATTATAAGTCCATTCCTTTGTGTATTTTCTTAACTCTTCTGTGTTTATTACACAAGTATCTATTGTTTGAGGATTACTTGTGTTTAAAGTATCAGCCACAAAACTATTGCAAGGTTCTCTCCAAATTATTGAATCAATGACTTTTAATTTAGTTAAAAAATCTGTCATATGCGAATTTTCAGAATAATTTTTTATTGCTGTAATATGTTCACTATAACAAGTGTATATATCATATACCGTACATGTACTAATTGGTCCATCAGTTTTATTTTCAATAGATATTGCCATTGCTTTTTTATCTGCTGCATAACTTCCAACTCTAAAAAAGCAATCTTTATAATTTTTATATGTAAAAGTTTTCATAATTAAATTTCCTCCTATTTTTTTTTACTTGAATATTGACATTTTTTTGTATCATTTTTTATAATGTATATGAGTTATTTATATAACTCTTTCAATGTGGTGTAGTAGTGTATATTCCTGACATTATGCTGCTACATCTTTTGGCATTTTCTTAACAAATTTAATATCCTTAGTAAAAGTTTTATCTCCTGCTATTGCTAAATCTAGGATAACATTTGTACCAGTTCCACAATTTGATATTTCATCAATAAATTGTGGTGCAATAATAACTTCTTTAATATTGTCATATTGGTCTACAAAATTTGCTACCATATAATCAGTTGGTTTTCCTGCATTCATTAAAGTTTTTGATTGCATATCCAAAAGTAGATAATAGTTTTTAAATTTGTCATCAGGATTTGAATTTTTAGTATTTTCTAAATTAGTTACATTACTTTCTACTACTGTTGTTTCATTTTCCTTTTTAGAGATAGTTTTGCTTTCTGTCTTTTTTGTTTTTGTTGTTTTGGCTTTTGTCTGTACTTTGTTTTTAACTTCTGTTATAGGCTCTTTACTATTTGAATTATTTTTGATTTCAATTTTTGATGGAATTTCAATAGAGTTATCAACATTTTGTGCTTGAATTGTGGATTGTTCTGCATTATTTAAACTGTCATTGTTTGAAATAAAATCTTCTTTCCTAATAATATCAAGAATATAATTCTCATAAGATTTGCCATCTTTACTTGTTTGCTTTTTCTTTTTCAGGAATAAATAATAATCACCAATTAGTGATTTTCCTAAATATTTTTGAAAACTAAGATATTCATATAATGCAAATATTGATTGATAACCTTTAATTTGCATTCTCCAAATTCTGTCCTGACTAATTTCGGGTAATAAAAATCTTAAATTTCCTTCAAAAAGACAGGCTGGTTTGTTTTTTCCTTCTTCTGTAATTCTATATTTGCAATCTTCGGTACAGTTTATAGTTTTCCATACACCTGATACTTTCTGTTTTCCTTGTGTTTCTTCATAAGGACAATAACAAACTGCTCCACTTTGGTTATACCTAATTCTTCTAACTGTATAAGGGTTCTCATCAAAAAATCTTATATGAATTAGTTGCTTTTGAGGATATTTTTCATTAAAACGATTTTCTAAAAATGTTAATGTCTCATTTTCTGCTTTTGCTATAAAATATCCTAGTTCAATGATTTTCCTTCCTTTTTGGCTTTGTTCTTGTTTTCCATGTTGAATTTTTCCTGCAAGTGGTAATAAAATTCTTTTTTGTTCCATTTTTCAATTCCTTCCTTTCGTTTAAATTATGCTGCAATTAATTCTTCTAAGTAATAGCAATTTTCTTTAATTTTAGATAAATCAATAGAATAAATAGGGTAGAAGGCATCATTTACAATGCACATACCTGTTTGTTCCTTTAATATACCTAAATCTTTAAGTTGTGGTATAAATGTAGGTTTAAATCGATTGTCTACAACAATCTCATATTCTTTTAGTCTAACTGTATCTTGCTCTAATGTAATATCTGCAAAGTGTGATATTTGATTAACATTAGGATCAAGACCATATAGACTTAGTTGTAGTTTTCCATTTGTGTATGATGAACATTGAATAAAGCAATTTTTAAATAATGTTTCATACAAGTAAAAATCAAAACCACTTTCCATAACAAAAATCTCCTTCCATTTTATTTGCTTTCCTGTGTAAAAAGATTTTTTTAAATCCTCCTTTCCTTTTTATTTGGGCAAAAAAATAGAAAGTATATGTCAAATGTGGGGGACATCTAACTTTATACTTTCTTATTATTTTAGACACAACAAATAATCTATATATTTGTATATGTTTTAACCCAAGTTTTATGCTGTATATAAAAATACAGAAATATCACTACTAACTTTATTTTAGTAGTTATGCTATAAAGATAAAATCTTTATAGGTAGTTATAGAAAAAATCTATAACATAATCTTTTATACACACTTATATTGTACTTTGTTTATTTTCAATTTTCAATAATGAGTTTATAAAAAATTTTTTTCTTTATATTTAGGTAATTTAAAGTATTTTTTATGTCATAAAAAATTTTCTTTACTTGAACGTTCCAATATTTTAAAAAATTTTATACAATTTATTTAGGAGGTGAAGAAATGGAAGAAAAAGATGATGTGCTTGATAATTTATTCGACAAGAAGGAAGATGATGATTTGTTTAATTTAGAAGATAAGGAACTAAAAAGATTGGATAAAAAACTAGGAGAAATGAACGATAAAATGGATAAATTCATAAGTGAAGAAATACCACCTCAAACACGAGATAGGGCGAGAGAACATTTAAGGGAGTATTCTAATCTTTTATTCACATATCTTCATCGTGAAAACCAATTATTTTACAAAAACGGAATAGCAGATGGTATCCAAATTTTACTATTTGCATTAACTATGTAATTTGTAACTGTCCTATATATTATATATAGGGCAATAAATAAAAACTAAAAAAATGTAACATAACTACACTTATGATACATTTTTTAGATAAATTCGACAAATTTCACGCGAAAAATGTAACATAATTGAGTAAAATAGTAATAAGAAAATGTAACATAATTGAAAGGGGGATTTTTAATGCTTGACAAATTTATTGAATATATGAAAAATGAAGGTATGGCACAAAATACTTATGAATCTTATGTAAGAGATGTAAAATTATTTCAAAAATACTATGAAGATTCTTATGGTGAAGAATTAGAAACACTTACCCATTCAGATATATCAATGTATAAAACTTATTTATTAAACAAAAATATGGTAGCAGATACAATAAATAGAAAATTATCATCTTTAAAAAAGTATAATCAATTTTTAATAGAGCAAAATATACAAGAAGATATTGTAATTAAAGAAAAAGATTTTATTAAAATTCAAAAACCTATGGTAAAAAAGAAATTACCAAGTGAAAAAGATATAAATAGATTAAAACATTTTACAAGTAAAGATGAAAAAAATCCAAAAAGAGATTTCTGTTTTATAGTTTTATTTACATATGGAGGTTTTAGAGAAAGTGAACTAACAAAACTCAAAGTAACAGATATTCGATTAGAAGATAGATTTATAAATGTAATAGGGAAGGGAAATAAATTTAGGCAAGTAGTAATAAATGATTTAATGTATGGGGCTTTGTATGATTATCTTAAAGAAAGAAGGGAAATGAATATCAAAAATCCATATCTATTTATAGGGCAGAAAAATAAAAATACATTAAAACCGTTAAATAGGAACTTTTGTAATAGACAATTAAATAAATATAAAGAGATTTGCAAAATAGATGGTAAATTATATCCCCATATATTACGAGATTACTTTTGTTCAAATGCTCTGCATAATGCTGGTTATACAATAGAACAAGTTGCTAATCAAGCAGGGCATAGCAGTTTAAATACTACAAGAGTATATTTACATACAGAAGATGAAGATTTATTGACTTTGTCAAATAAGTTGTAATAATATTATTACAAATGATGGTACAGTAATAGTTTGATATATAGGGTGTGGTTGTATGGAAAGTCTAGGTCTTGATTTTAGTAAACTATTTTTTAAAAAACATGGTAAACAGGTTTTTCAAGATATATGTAATCAAATAAGGGGAGAGTATAACGGTGACTGTGATACAAATTATATTGATACAGTATTCACAGTTGCTTTTATCTCATATTTTGGTGTAACTGATATAAGTAAAATATATTTGTTAGGTGGTATTTCAAAAGATATTGATATAAAAAACATTCAAGTTATTCATAAAAAATCTATATCTATAATTCAAAATTATATAGAAAATACTAATAAGGAAATTTAATATTAAATACTAAGTTTTATATTGTTATTTTTTTATTTTATGTTATAATAAAAAAAATAAAAGGAGGAAATTATGAAACATAAACTTTTACATATAATTATAACAATAATATTTATATTATTAATCATATTGGGTGTTCTTGCAATTAGCAGATTCTTTATATTATCAAAAATACAAGAAAATAATGAATTTTATGAATCTCAAAATAATTGTCATTATTATTTAGAAGGTAATAATGCTATTACGGAATATTGGAGAAAAGACTCAATTATGAAATTAAATATTAAATACCTTGATAATAACTCAGATATGATTTTTTGGAAAAATTTAGATACAAATGAGGATTTAATTTTTTATAATTCAAATGAAAAGACATATTCTAACAGTAATGGTGGTATGATAGAAAGACTACCAATAGGAATAACTTTTACAGAAAATATAGGAACTAGAATTTTGATGGCTATTAATCCTACACTTTATATTGGAAGTAAAGAATATAATGGAATAAACTGTTATTATATAAAACAATTCGATTATGAAGAGTTTATAGATAAAGAAACAGGTCTAATATTATATAGTAATTATGATAATGACATTAGGAAGATTTACTATACATTTGATGAAGTAACAGATGAAGATGTAAAAAAACCAAATATTCAAGAATATACTTATAAAGAGTAAAGGGAATTGCATAGCAATTCCCTTTTCGTCCCTATTCGTCACAGTTTAACATATTAATCAGTTACTATAAAATTTTGAATTCGTAAGCTTGTAAGTTAGTCAAAAATTTGGGCTACTGCTGATGCAGCTCCATAGTTTTGATTTGTCGTATAAATATAGAACTTGTATGTGCCTTTTTGTAACCAAGCCCACCATTTTGTTGTTCCATATCCATTTCCGCTTACATCTCCAATAGAATAGTTGTAGTTGTTTTCTACCCGAACAACATTACAATGATACTGTCCACTTGGGTTGCCCATTACAGAGAACATAAATTCTGCTCCATAGACATCTTCATCAAGTGTCAGATATATTGTTCCAGTTCCATTGGATAAATTCGTTGAGCCGCCTGCAACAACCATGCCTCTCGGCTGTACGGCTGATGTCGTTTCAGCAGTTTCTGTTGTTTTGTTATTGTCATTTTCTGCCGCATATACACTGGTTGCAAGTGCCATAGATAATGTCAAGGTTAATAATAAGGCCATAAGTTTCGATGTGATTTTTGTTTTTCTCATAATACTCTTTTCCTTTCCTTATCAACTATGACTTATAGGGGTTTTCTCTATTATCAAATAGGAACAAACCTATTTAATAATCCTCAAAATGATTCATTGAAGATTTGCGTTAAATTGTACCATAAATTACAATAAATGTAAATATATTTTTAATATATATTTTTTATATATAAATAGTATTAAATATTTATTCTTCAATCATTAATATTTTATGATAATTTTTTAAGGAATTAATTCTATGGCAGTCGATTTTACTATATCATTTTCATTGAAAAATATTCTAAATTCACACGAATATTGATAATCAAAGAAAATAGTTTTATTACCCCAAAACAAGCCTGTATCCATCTTTCCACCATAATAAATATAAATATTTCCATCATCATCATTATAGCTTTCTACTGGCTTTCCTAATGTTTCTTCAACTTCTTTTTTTGATAAACCCACGAGAGTTTGATTATCACTGATTTCCTGCATTTTTTCACATAATTCATTAGGTCTTTCTGCTTTCAAAAAATAGTTAAAAACATGATTTATAAAATAGCCAATACCTAAGAAAATACTTGTAATTATTATAGCTATACTTATAGCTTTTATTTTTTCTTTCATAAGAATCTCCTTCCAAAACTCAGTGCATTATAATATATATTATCATAAAAAGGCTATAAAAGAAAGACCAAGAAAATATTGAAAATCTTGGTCTTTCTCCTATAATTTATATTTTAAATATCTCCGTAAATTTTAATTAGAGTATTTTCAACCAAAGAAAAATATGGATTATCTTTTGGAGTACTTTCTTCACCTATACCAGCATCAGCTTTTACTAAATGAGAAAATGCTTTTCCTGCTACTTCCCTTGAAACTTCCATGGTTTCTCCATCTGGTAAATTTATTATAAGAACTGGATCAGTTCCATGTAAAAAAGCACCTATACGTATAGTCCATCTTGCATGAAGTATATTTTCAGTTGCATAGTTATTTAGTGATTTGTTACCAGAATGACAAGCTAGTATAGCACATTTTTCATCATGAGTTAAATTATAATTTTTGACTTTGATTCTATTATTTTCAGCTTCATAAATATCAGGGAACATTTCTAAAAATTTTATTTGTTCTGATGCAATTCCTTCTGGTAAAGTAATATATCCATTTTCATCTCTTTCCTTAGCTATAATTTTACGTATATATTCTTCTGCAATTAAATAGCTTCCCTTTGATTCTTCTTTGTCAAAATAATTAGCGATAGTTTTAGAATAAATATATAAAATATCCGTTTTACCATTAATAAGACGGTATAAATCGTAATAAAAAAACCTTTCATTTAAAGTATCTTCTTTATTTGCTGCTGAACCAACAGTGGCGGAGCCTGTGAATGAAACAAGTTCTATGGATACAGCAGACGTTGTTCCGTTGAATGATACACAGGCCATCATACTTGACAATATTGCCAGTGGGGCAAGTAAATCCGATACAGGATATTTAGATCACTATATTGGACTTACTAAAAGGTTCGAATGTCACTTGACCACATATGGTTCTACAAGTGGAAGCGTAAGTGTTGTACTGTATAAACCTAACGGACAGACAGCCACAAGTTTTTCCCTTAGTAGTAGCAATCCTAGCTATTCTAAGACTTTTACACTTCCATCTTCAGGTGACTGGCGAATGGTAGCCTATAATGGTACCAATAATCGGGTAACAGTAACTGGATTATGGTATTAAACCAGTTTATTACACCATTTAGTAACTGATTAAATAGTTAATAATTTTTCTAACCCCTATACATGTAGGCATCATACTGATGCCTACATTGTATTATAATTATGCAATTTAAAATTAAATCTAAAAGTAAAATTTTTATTTATATATAGAGAAAAACCATGAAATACATGGTTTTTCGTTTTTATAAAAAATTATTTTTTTATAAATGGTATTTTTTTATTAATGTTATATTCAGGAAGATTTAAATTTAAATATAATTGTTTATCTAATGCATTGTCAATATTAAATATAAATTTATATTTTTTATCATCAACAGTTTTATATATATTATAAATGTTTTCCATTTCATCAGATACAGTTATTCCAGATATAAGACTTTGCAAAGAATAATTTGTATTTACAATTATTGCTAAATTAGTTTTTGATAATATTGCATTATCTATTTCAAAGTTTTCTAAATCATTTTTGAGCATAAGTTCGGTATAATTATTATCATAAAATTTTTCAGGTATTTCTATCTCAAATTGCCATTCAGCATCTGATAAAGGAAAATCTTCCGCATTTTCAATTTTAAATTCAACACCGTCGATATCTCTGAAATCTGCTAAAGCATATCCTACATCAAAAATTCTAATATATAAATTTTTACTTCTTGGCAATTGATTTTTTGCACTTAGTTCTAATCTTATAATAGTACAGTCGTCTGTTATAGAAATTGGATTTTGAGATACGCCTGTTGCTAATTGTTTTGGCATATTATATTCACGTGGATTATATTTTAATCCTAATTCCTGGCATAATTTCTTTTCATAGTCTAATAATTTGCCTGCTCCTAATTTAAGTCTTTCTGATACATTATATATATTATTTTGTTCATCATATATTGCAAATCCAAATTCAAATGCTTTATGATTTATATAATTATCTGACAATTTAAAATTAATATCTATTTGGCAAGTATAATCTGTAATTAATAGCGAATCAATTTTTACACCAATTCCATCTTGATATATATAGTCCATTTCTAAATTTTCTGTATTGTCATTTATTAAATCCCAATTAGCACTTGATTTAGATGTTTCAATATTCCTATTCAAATATTTACTATATTCTTTATCCCAATTTCTTTTAGCATATATTATTCCACCTGAAATCCCTATTATAATTATTACAAATAAAGTTGATAATATATTTAAAGTTTTTTTCTTAGATTTTATTTTTATTGAGTGGTATATATTATTATAAATTTCATCTTTATCACATTGCTTATCTAAATATTCATTTAATATTTTATTTTTAATCATTTTTTGTAATCCTCCTTAAAAATTTTTTTTAATTCCTTTATTGTTCTATAAATATAATTTTTTACTGTGGATTCATTTATTTGCAGTTCTTTTGAAATTTCATTTATTTTCATTCCTAAATGATAATAAGCATAGAATATTTTAGTTATTGTAGTACCTTTACTATATATGTATTTCCAAATAGTTTTAACATTCTCATTTGTAACAAAGTCTAATTCTAAATTGCTATCTATATCAATTATCATTTCTATATTTTTATCCTGTTGAAAAGATAGAATGTTTTGGGACTTACTTCTAGAATAATAATAATTTTTTAAAGTATTTTTTGAAATTCCTATAATATAATTATCTATATTTTCTATACTTTCTATTTTGTGTTTATTTTTTAGCAAATATTTATAAAAATTTAAATATGTATCTTGAATTATATCTTTAACATCATCTATATTATTACAATGTAGTATCACATATCTCAAAGTATTAGCATAAGTTTTATCATATATTTCACTAAAATATTTTAATACGGATTTTTTATTCATATTTAATCTCCTTCACTTATATAGATGATAAAAAAAATAAAAAAGTTTCAAAATGTTATAAATTTATAAAAATTAATTTTATATTTTAAATAATTTAAAGTTCAAATTTTTGCCTATTTATAGTATTTATACACAAAATATATCATAGTCAAAACTTTTTTTCAACAAAAAAACTAGCAGATAAAAAACTTTCTGCTAGTCATCTTCATAGTAACTTTCAAGAGTAGAAATAAATTGAAAAACTAATTTCAACTGTTTTTTCGTACATCTATTTAAAAAGTTATCTATTGATTTTCTTATTTTTAAATTATTTGTTTCACTATTGCCATATAGGACATAATCTGTTGTTGTACCTGTTGCAGAGCATATTTTATTTAAAGCAGTTATGCTGATTAGTAATGCTCCTCTTTCTAATTTTCCTAAATGATTTTCAGAAAGTCCACACCTTTCAGCAAACACTTGTCTTGATTCTTTATATTTTTCTTCTCTTATTTTTCTTATCCTAGTACCTATTTCTATATTATCTAATATCATTTTACATCCTCCTGTTCCTATTGCTACTATTTTATATTGCTTTTTAAGAATATTACATACCCTAGCAATGCCAAAATAAATACTTTAATAGGAACTTTTTAGACATAAAAAGTCAGTAAAATACACTATTTTACAATTTTTTCAATTTTCAAAAGATGAATTTGTACGACATACAGCACCAGTTTTCGACAAACTTCGCACTTTTAATTTTATATAATTCTTCCAGGTTTATATACCTATTTAGGAAGAATATTATTTTGAAGATGCCAAAGAGTTAAAACAAAAAAGGTACGAATGATATTAAAATAACAACTAAATAGGAATATAGACTTGTTTTTTATATGTAAAATATGTGAGAAAGGAGGTTTTATTTTTATACTTCAATTTAGTGTTCCTCTTAGGTAGGAATATGAGCCTAAATTTTAAAATTTAGGAGGAACACAAAATGAGTGTGTATAAAAATAATTCAAATCTTACAGAAGAAGAAAAAGAAATAAGATTTAATAACTTTTTAAACAAGACAATTATTTTATCATCCAAAAGATATTTTAAAAAGGAAGTAAATATCTCAAATAAAGAACAAATGCTTGTAGATGACAACTCTCACACATCTGTTTTAAATTTTGTTGCTAACTCTGCAACAACTGACTTTGACCTTGTTGAAAACTGCCTTGAATTAAATACTGCTTTAAGCAAACTGTCTGACATTGAACAGACAGTTATTTTTTTGCTTTATAACAAAGAACTTTCACAAGATGAAGCAAGTAAAATATTAGAGATATGTAGTAAATCAGTTAGCAGAATAAAAGTAAGAGCAATAAATAAATTAAGAAAATATATGAAGGGAGATAACTAATATGGATAAGAATATATCAATTTATGAATTAGGAAAATTGGCTCAATCAGGAGATGAAGTTGCAATGTTAGAAATTATAAACAGAAAAAAGAAGTTTATAAAAAGACTTTCTTATGGTAATGAAGATAGATACCAGTACATAATTTTAAAACTAATTGAAGCAATAAAAAATTATGATTTTAGAAAATTTTAAAAAAATTTAAAAATCACGGTAGAATTTTTTGAAGATAAGTAAAGTTATATAAGTGAAGGGCAAATTTTAAAGGACACACTATATTTTATCAAAAGCAGGTAGGACATGCTCTTATCTGCTTTTGAGCAATTTAAAGTGAAAGGAGAGCAAAAAATGTTTTTAAGATTTGTATTACTAGGAATTTCTTTTGTAGTTATATTATTTATATTTGACATTTTAGTTCCAAAAATAAAATTAAAATATCGACTACATAAAGAATTGCAAGAAAAAAAGAAAAGACAAAAAGCATTTAAAAATAAAATGAAAGAATTAGAGATCAAGTAATTTTCTCTAATAGTATTGCTATACAAAAATTCTGTGGACAAAAAATTAACCAACACAGGTGAAGAAAATGAAAAACAAAAAAGATAAAATTATTGAATTGTTTTTTATTAATCATTTATCAGTAAAAGAAATTGCGGATTCTGTCGGTACAAGTTCTGCATATATAACAAAAATAATAAAGACTGATGAAAGATATGTAATGGAAAAACAATATAGAAAAGAGAAATCAAAGGAAAAGAGAAAACAAGATAAAAATAATTTTATGAAAAATAAAAGAGAGCAAAAACGAATTGATGATAATTATTCTTTTGTTCAAGCACAACATTATCAAGCAACAAAAGAATTATCTAAATCAAGACATATAACTAATGAAACATATCGTAAATGGAATAGTAGTGCCTATAAATATAACCCTTTAAAGAAAAGGTATGAATTTGATGAAAAACTTGGTCGTGCATCAGATATACCCAAATATATAAAAGAAAGGTAGCAAGTTTTTACTTGTAAAGGTAAAAAAATATGGAACAGAAATTATTAGAGATTTTTAAATTAGCTGATGAGTTAGATAAAAAGCAAAATGTAGTATATGCAGATATAGAATATACTGCAGACAAAAGAAAAAAATTAGTAATTTCTATTAGAAGTAAAGAGACTTTTAAATACATTGAAAGATGTGAAGTCGAACTTGCAAACAATCCTCTCATTAAATGGGATAATATGATAGAACTTTTTAGATCTTATGTAGGGGGTGCTTGTAATGAATAAAAAAGAAGCAGTTGCTTATGCTCAAATAGCATTAGAATCAATGTTACATTCTACATATAAGCAAGAGATAAATCTACAAAATTTTGCTATTGAAATGAGACAAGCATTTAAAGTATATCCAAAAGATATAGTTTTAAATATTGCTGAAAGCAAAGTATTTGCAGAAAAAAGAGTAAATGCAATTAAAAATGGAAGTGATAATAATGCAAATTACTAAGAAAAGTAATATGACTGAATACTATAATATTTTGTTTAAAGAATATCCTGATGTTGTAAAAGTAAAAACACTAAAAGAAATGTTACCTAAAATAGGAAAAAATAAATTATATAAACTGTTAAAAGATAAAGAAATATATTCTAAAAGAATAGGCAAAGAGTATTACATACCAAAAATAAGTGTAATTGAGTATCTAATAAAAAATTGACTTCAACATTGTTGGGTAAGTTGGGTTTATGTTATAATTACAAAATAGTGATTAGATAAATTCAACTTGCTTTTTGATGAAAGGAGTAACATGTTAAAGGAAGCAAGAAATAAAAAACTAATAACAAGACTAACTATTAATTGTCAATAGTTTTTCAAAAAAATTTTTAAGTAATTTTGG
>CAMMWS010000007.1:0-46711 GCA_946500695.1 uncultured Mycoplasmatota bacterium
ACCACCTATTAGAAGTGGAATTTTCGCACTTCATTTTAACATTTAGATAAATTACAATTTATCGCTCTGTTAAAATAATTATACCATAAAAAAATCGAATCTTATATAGTGATCCGACTGGTTATTAATTATTTACCACACATTTTATCTAAATCAGCATCATATAGTTCTGATAATAAAATTAATCTATCAATAGGAATTTTAATAATACCATTAAAATATCTTTGACAACTAGCACGAGTGCATTTCAAATAAGTACCAATTTCTTCATAGGTATTCTTATTATTGATTTTTAATTCATTGATATTTTTTAACAAAACATCATAATTCATTTTATTTATTTTATCTTTATATTCGATATTATTATCTATACCTAAAATACAAGATAATCTAACTTTATAATAAGCAGATAATTTATCTGCAATATCTAATGGTAATAGAACAGTTCCTTGCTCCCAGTTATTGTATGTTGTTCTACTAACCCCTAAATACTTTGCAATATCATCTTGTGTTAATTCTTTTTCATTTCTTAATAGTTTTAAATTTTTTAAATACATTATTCACCACCTACAATAATTTTCTCATTAATAGTAGGTGTTTTATCTTTTTGACTGAAATGTGTAACAAATTTATCAGTTTGACCAGTTTCTGTGTTATAATTAAATAGGAAATAGCAAACCGTTACAAATGCTATTTCCTACGATTAGTTAAATTAACTCGGTCTGGTAAATTGTTAAAATCATCTCGTTCTAAAAACAATTCAAAAGGTTTAATATCTAGAGTTTTAGCAATTCGTTCTATTTTTTCAAGTGATGGACTATGTTGACCTCGTTCTAATCTGCCAACATAATTCGGACTTACTTGTAAAAGTTCTGCTAATTTCTCTTGAGTGTAATTTTTTCTATAACGATGATATTTTACATTTTTACCCAATATTGTTTTGAGTTTCATCGTATCACCTACTATTAATATGATACGATTTAATTTAGAATATAACCACAACCTAGACTGTATAGTTAAATTTAACTAATCACCCCATAAACAAATTTAAGAAAGGAGTGATGAGTAAATACTTTAATAGGTTGTTTTAAAGTAGATCAAATATGAGAGATATACCTAAATTGATGATACAGCAACTTGAATCTTTTATTAGTGATTCTAAAATAATAGATAAGTATTATAAAATGGGACATAAAATAACTTGGAATTTAGAAGATTCTACTCTAATAGTAAAATATAAAAGAAAAAAGTTTGTTATTAGTATCATTAAAAAAGATAAGCAGTATTATTGGCATTTAGAACCATACAAGAAATCTTATTTTGAAACAGAAGTAGATTTTGAACATTGCAAATTAAATTATGTATTATTTGCAATTTCTGAAAGTAGAAAGAAGGGAAAAATGTAATGAAAGAAAATAACAAAAAAGTAGTAAGTGTTGATAGTAATGATAAGACAGACTGCTTCGCATGGCGATCTAAAGTAAAATGCGATGCCTTAAAAACTAAAACTTGTAAAGACTGTGCATTTTATAAAAAGAAAGGAAATCGATGAAATTAGAAACAAAAAGAGCATTATTGATGTATAAATTATTAAGTTCTAGAGATTTTTGCCCAGAAACTTACAAAATATTAAAGTTTTGTGATCTTGATGATGCTATTAATAATATTAATGAAGATTCCTTTTATTTTGATATTAAAGTAATTAATAATCAAATAAGTGCTGAACATTTTTTGAATTTATTAGATTATTTAATACAAACTTTAAAATTGTATCTTTATAATACCAAAGGAATTATTTCTGCTTTAGAAACAATAGTTAGATGTAACAAAGATTTAGTAAATGAATATCTAATACTTCCGAATAAGTTAAGTAATGAAGAAGATAAAAAAATAATAAACGAATATATATATAAAATATTTATTTCTAATTTTATATATAATGGAAAATCTATCGATATGGTTATCGACTTTCTAAACGATAATAATATTACTATAAAAGAAATTAATTCTTACACTTTTGAAGAATTAAAAGCCATTACCGATTTATTATCCGATTTAGTTTTTTGCCAAATGGGTGCTGGTAAGGTTTATTATTTATTTTATAATATTACAGATGAATTAGAAACTTGGCTAAATACACCTAGAGTTAAAAATTCTAAAAAGCATAATGAAGAAGAACATAGACAGATATTTTTAAAAAGTTATAAGAACAATTATAAGGATATGATCAAGGCTTTTAATGTTAGGAAGAAATATTTAAAATATTTTAGAAAACCAATAAACAACTGCTAGTACAGAGTTGTTTTTTTGTGCCAACAAAAAAGAAGATTTAATCTTCTTCAAATTCTAGTTTTTCATAATCAATTATGTTTTTATTATATTTAAATTTAATCAAAAATGTAGCATTATTGATAATGTTTTCTTTTTCTTGTTTAGTTAATTGAATTTTTCTATTTAATAAGTTGAATACATCATTTCCAGTTATTCCATTATACTTATTATTAGAAAACTCATAATTTAAATATACTAATTCAGATAACAATAAAGTATTATAGTAAAGAATAGTTTTCCTTTCCTTAACTCGATAATCATAATCAATTAAACTCATAATAATCCTCCATTGCTTGAATAGTACCTCTCTAAAAAGGCTTGTCAAATCATTATTAAATATAAATTTTATAATATTCATTTTTTAAATCAATAGGATTAATTTTGTTTAACTTATAACTTTCTTGTATAAATGGTAGTATTATATCAATATCAGATAATTCTTTAACTTTGTAAGAAAGACATAATGGTTCGTATGTTTTTCGAGTTATAACATTTAAAATATGGTTATCATCATTTACACTTAATAATTTTAAATAAACTCCATACCCAGTTTTACTTATCATTACAAAGTTTCTATTATCCTTAAATACTAATCCTTTATTAGTGTAATGGCAAGTTATTGATTTAGATATTGAAGTAATTTTATTTTTTAAATTATCAAACAGTATATCATTTAAATTTTTGGGTGGATCTACTAAAAAATCAAAAGTTTGCCTCATTATTTTAACTACATAATTGCAAGTAATATTATCTTCTACAATCATAGAATAACAGATGCTTCCATTTTCATATCCTTTACGATCAAACAATTTATTATCTGTATCAAATTGTTTAGCAACTTTATGAAATGAAACTAAAAGATTACTTTGATTAATTTGTATTTCCATTATTTTTCTATTAAACTTATAAACTACATTTTTAACTAAATAATTTCTAATTATATTATCACTAATAGATAATATTTGCGAATCCAACTCATTAAATAAATTAATTGATATTTCTTTTTTGTTATAAATTATATTTTCATAGGTATTGGTATCAATATTAAACAATTTATTATTAATTTTTTTGCTGGCATCTTTTAAAGTCGGTAGTGTTATATTACTTTCATTATTGATTTTTATTTCTTCATTATTTTGATAAATTACATTATCATAAATTAAATGAAATGAAGAACAAACATCAATTTGGGTAGAAGTTTTTTGATTATTTAAAGGGCTTTCTTGAAATTTATATGTGTTGCTGTATTGACACCAAGATTACATGAATTTTGTAATACCTGCAAAAATGTCTGATGCCCATGTCCTCCTGCTTTCCAACATTTAATTCTTGCTGTATCTACCTGCACAGATCCTGTATCTGTAAATTCATCTTTAAACAAATCAATTACCCCTTCTTCCACTGCTGCTGCCGTTGTTACAATCTTTTGGGTAGAACCTGGCTCATAACTAGCCCAAATTGGTAAATTGCGTGATATCTCTTCCGTTGTATAATCTTGATAATTATTAGGATCATAATTAGGCCTAGAACTCATCGCTAATATCTCGCCTGTATTAGGATCCATTACAACAGCAAGGGCCATATCTGGATTAAACATATCTACAACATTATCAAGTTCCCTTTCAATTGATTTTTGAATATTTATATCAATAGTAAGTTGCAAATCCATTCCATCTTGTGGTTCTATATATAAATCTGTAAGTTCTAGTTTATTTCCTTTAGCATCACTAAAATATTTAATCGCTCCATTTTCCCCTGTTAAATAATCATCATATTGTAACTCTATACCAGATAATCCTTGATTATCTATACCAACATAACCTAAGACATGAGATAACATTGTATCATAGGGATAATATCTTTTAGACTCTTTAACTAGATAGACTCCATCAAAGTTTAAAGCTTCTATTTTATCAGCAATTTCATAAGATAACCTTCTTCCTTCAGGATGAACTCTTTCAATAGATGTTTCTTTATATACGTGTTCTTTCATCTCATCAAAAGATACTCCTAAAATATCAGCAAGTTTTTCTGTTACTTCTTTTTTATTTTTTATCTGATTAGGTATTAAAACTAAAGATGTAGTTGTAATATTATCAGCAAGAACTACTCCATTTCGATCAAGTATCCTTCCCCTTGATGCTTCAATAGGTAGATTCCTACTCCAAAGATCGCTAGCAAGTGAAGATAGTTTCTTATAATCTACTACTTGAACATAAAAGACTCTTAAGACAATTACTAATAAAATACTACTAAATATTAAAAGAATTATTTTCATTCTCTTATCTATTCCTCTTGTAAACATAAAACTCACTACCTTTCCAGTAGTAAGTTTATGACTTAAAAATTATTATCATACTAATTCTTTAATCTTCTTATAATCTTCAGTTAGACTTTCTCTTAACTCTATTTTTTTACTAGCTTTATCATACTCAGTTATATAGTCTTCATATAATTCTAATTCTTTTAAAATATCCAATAAATAATATTCTTTAATTTCTACATCACGTTCTTTATAATATTTTTTAAAATAACTAATTCCTTTATCAACTTCAAAAGATGAGAAATATAATCTTGTAATAGTTTCAGTATAAATATTATTATCACTTCTTAGCTTATATTCATAATCATAATTATTACGTTTACCTAGATTTTTAAGTTTATCATTAACTTCAATAACTTTCTCATCCAATAGAGTAATAGCAGTTACTTTAGAATCTTCTGTTTTTAAATTATCTATAAAAATATCTATTAAAAACATAGCAAGTACATCAGGATCTCTTTCACTATTTAATAAATCTACACATACTTTTATATTATTTATAGACTCCCCTGTAAATAAAATTCTTTTAAGAAGCATATCAAAGTATTCAGTTTGACTTACTCCTAAAGCTTTAAATGTATCCCAATTAGTAAAAACTAAAGTATAAGTCCCTTCACTAACAAGTTCATATAACTCTATTAATAGTTTAGTACTTTTAACTCCTATATCAGTAGTAGGAATAGTTTTAGTTAATTCTTTATAGTATCTTTTCGCTTTAAATCTCCAATTACTTCTTTCTTTTTTAGGAACAATTTTATTAGGTGAAGAATAATACCCCGCTTCAGCACAATCAAGAAAATATCTCATTTCTTTGCATAAATCATCAAAACTAATTTTCTTCTCTTCTTTTTTAGTTTTATTATTAATATCTTCTATAAACTTATCAATATCATAATCTTCTTTAATCTTTTTAGGAAGTCTCTTATATAGTTCTACTACTATATCAGTCATTTCTTTTTTATCATATTTTTCTAATGTCTTTCTTAAATCTTTTACTAACATAACACTTCTTCTTTACCTAAAAGATATCATAGTAATAGAGTTTATGACAAGATTAATCTGCTTTTTATTATATAAATTTCTTTTTTCAAACTTTTTTTACCTAAAAACATAAAATTCACTCTATTTTAACCCTGAATTTTTAATTTTCCCTAAGTTAACGAGGAAAAATTTATAAATTTCTTGACAAAACTATTTTCAATATTTATTATAGTAAGCCAATTCAGGGGGATATGGTTATAAGCAGTAAATGCCATATCCAAATGAAAAAATAGTTCTCATTACACTAGCCATAGTGTGTAATGAAGATAAGGGAGGAAAAGATATGGCAAGTAATCTTAAAAAGATTACCATGGTAATGGTAGGAATTTTAACTTTCTTCTTGTTTAACAATACTGTATCTGCTAGAGAATTAGATATTACGCCAGATATGACTCAAGAAGAAATTGACGCAGTTTTAATGACTGCTACTTCACAAGACAATATTACAATTGCTAGTGGAGATTACAGTACAGAAAAAAATGGTAAGAACTATCATAAAATAATTACTGTACAAAAAGATTATATGAATTTTAATATTGCTGGTAATTACACTGAACTTCAATTTGTTGTTCGAAGTAGCAATACTAAAATTACTGCCAATGATGCAACAATTGATGGAAATGCTAGTACAGAAGGAAATCCATCAGCTGCTTTATTCATTGAGCAAGGTTCTGTTATATTAAGTGGTAACTTAACATTAACAGATCATAATCACGGTGTTAGATTAGGATATGCAAATGCCGGAACAAGTATTTACAGTGCTTTAACATTAAGTGATTATGCAACACTAACTATCACTAATAGTGTATTAACTTATAGTGGTCAACATGGATATTATGGTGGAGGATATGATGATCCTGATACTACTTATTCATCACCTGTAGATAAAGGACAAGGTAATGGTACAAGTGGTTCTGCTATTGATGTTCGTGGAAAAGGTAATACAAGTTTCACTTTAGGAACAGGTGCAAAGTTCTATGCAACTAATAATGTAGGAGCAGGAATTTTTGCTATCAATGTTACAAACTTTACTTTCAATATGAATAGCGGAAGTTATGCTTTATTTGATGGTAATGGTCAAGGAATTTGTATGAATACAGATTATGCTGGTAGTGTTAATATCAATGTTAACAATGCCACATTAGATATTACAAATAATAGTAGTAATGGAATTACAGGACAATCATCACCTTATATTTTAGATATTACTAATAAAGGAACAGTAAACCTAAATAATAATGGTGGTATTGGAATAAATAATTTCTATATTAAAGTAACTGATTCAACACTTAATGTAAATGGAAACGGTTCACATGGTGCGACTAATGTTTCAATGGATGCTACAAACAGTACTATTAATGTATCAGACAATGCTTATATTGGATTAAATATTACAAAATATAATGCAGGTAAAGAAAGTACAGATATTGTTAATAGTACAATAACTGCTAATAATAATGGAGGACCTGGAGTTCGCTTCTATATTGAAAATGGTGTTACTAACATAACTGATTCTAATATTACAACAAATGAAGATGGTTATGGAGACTCTATTTATGGATTTGAAGTTCGTCCAGGGGACTCTGGTTATTGGGCCGGAGTTGTTATTAAAGGAACACTTTCTGTTAAAAACTCTACTATGATGAGTGATGGTGTTAGTGGTTACTCACTATATGATACATCAAGTGGTAAAGCTGTATTCTATGTATTAGAAAACTCAGTAGTAGTTGGAAATGGTGATGAGTCTAAAGATATCTTTGATGACTATAACAGTGGCAAAGGTAACTCTGGTAGTACTGTTGTAGAAGGTGGTAGTCTTCAAATAGATAACGATAATGTATCATCATCAGATTCACTAAATAATAAATATCATCAAGAACAAAATCCAACTATGCCTAGTGGACAAGGAAGTAAAGACGAAGTTCAATATGCTGGACCTGTAAATAGTGATAATACAGCACTTACACAGTTTATTTTACATCAAAACATAAATAAAGAAGTAGGAGGAGCTGGGTCTCACACCTTTACTTACTATGATCCAAATACAGGAAAACGTCATGATTATACATTTAGATATAATGAATTAGGTGAAGATTTAGATCCTAATCTATCAGGTAATGCTTATATATGGGCACCTGTATCTATTCTTAGATATGATGCTACTGAAGGATTTATTAGTAGTTTAGGAACTGCAGGATTAGTTAAGTTTGGTTATGGATATACTGACTTAATGACAGGCCTATATACAAGATATACTAGTGATGTTACTATTTTTGGTAACAGCATGAATCTAGCAGAAAAAGTACTAGCTTTGGCTTCACGCGAAGGATATGTCTTCCTAGGTTGGTATATTGCTGATGACCAAGAGTTAGCTGCTAAGTATGCCGAAGAAGGAAATTTTGAAGAATTATATAAACTATTAAATACTAAGTTTGATGGTTCTACAAAATTAGAAATCGATGGCGTACCTGTAAGTGAGTTAACAGTATATGCTAAATGGGCTATTCCAGATGATGAACCTGGTACAGGAGCTACTTTTGGACCAAGTGAAGAGTTAGAAATAACTCCACCATCTACAGGAGTTATAGCTAGTAAAAATATCTATACAGAACTATTAATTATCATATCTGTTTTAGGTATTGTTAGTTTATACACTGCCCTAAGAAATAAAGATTAATAAATAAAATACTATCAGGAATTCCTGGTAGTTTTTTTATTTTCTTACCCTTTTCTCTATGAATTTTAAATTTTTAGAACTTTTTACCCTCAAATTCTTAATTTTCTTATTGACAAAACAACAAAATTTCATTAGTATAGGAAGACAAATCAAAGAAACTTTAGGTTAATCGTGAGGGGTTCGGTTGATTGTAAATTTTTCTTTGATAAATAATCTCTACTTTTGTATAAAATATAAAAGTTTGTAGATAATATTAGTGGGAGGAAAAAATGTCAAAGAAAAAAGTTTTTTTCAGCTTATTTCTGTTAGTTTTAAGTGTATGTTTTATAACAGATGTTAAAGATGTTCAAGCTGAAGAGTTAAATGAAAATGAACAAAACATACTACAAACTGAAGACACTTCTAGATGGGAAGCAGTACAACCAGAAAGAATAACAACAAGTGAAGGACTTATCATTGATTATAATTTTGATAATTTTAACGCTGTTGTTGGCTGGGGTGGTTGGATTGATGAGGGCTATGTCACTGTTACAATCACAATCCCAGAAAATTATGAACTAGACACCATTGTAATCGCACCAGATGTATTTCAAGAAATTGCAGATTATATTTATGCCGTTTTCGGTGATGAAAATAACAATTTTGAAATGAATAATACAATGCAAGCCGGAGACAAAATAAATGTTAATTTTGTAATTAATAATTTATCTAAGTATACTTACAACTATGATGAAACATCATTTGAGATATTTCCTAAAGAAGATATCATCTATGATAAAGTAAATGATGAAGAAACTACTACTAATGAAGATACTCCATTATTTAATGGAAACACAGTAAACGAGAACTATCACTTTAGGAGAACATATAATACAGCATTAAAAGCCTTAATACCTAATTCAAATGGTAGTAAAATGACTGATGAAGCGATTGGTAATGCCTTAATCAGTAAAGGATACTTAAACGGTATGGCTGATTATACTAAGTACTTATTAGACTTCTATAATGCTAAATATAATACTAATTACACAAGATTAGATCAATTTCCTGATGGAATTATTAGAGAAATATTAGGAGAAAGAGATCCTTTCTGTACATCAAATAGTGCTTTCGATGCATTAGGAATATTCATTAGTATGTCAACAGATATTGAAGATGTATTAGATGAAGTTAAAGCACATGGATATAATTCAATTGAAGAATATTTATTAAAATACTATAATGAGAAATATGGAACAAATGCTACTCGTCTTGTAGATTTAAGCGATGAAGCATTAGATGATTTCTTTGCAAGTCAAGGAATGGAAGATGGCAGATATGTTTATGAAACTAATCCTGATGTAATTGCTTTAAGTTATGATTATTTCTATAATAAAGGTCTATCTTGGGGCTTTGAAAATGATGATTATTCTAAAGATGATTCCGAAGATTTAGCGATTGGTGAATATATGAGAGATGAAGTTAAGGGTGATGATTATATCAAAGAAAACGCTGGTACCTTAAACTCTAATACTAGTGATTACACTCTTAATGGAACTTTATATACATCAGGAAATTATCTTCTAGATTCTTACTTAGGATATGAATTTAATGTAAATATGCAATGGACTTACTCTGCTTTAAAGGGTACAGTAATCACTAAATACGTAGATATTTATGGTAATGTCTTAAGAGAAGACATTATTACCACTGATATGGTAGGTAAAGATTACAAGACATATTTAAAATATTTTGATGGATTTACTCTTTATACTATAGATGGTGAAGAAATAGGTAAATATATTGATGGTACAATTGTAGTTACTTATATTTATGAACCTACTGATGATGAACCTGGTATTGGATTTACTCCTGGACCAAGTGAAGAATTAGAAATTACTCCACCTAATACAGGAGTTGAAACTAATAGTCAAAATATGTACTTAGTAATATTACTTATACTAAGTAGTGCTTGCCTATATCGTTATGCAAGTATTAAAGAATAATTAAAAGAATTCCTAATGGAGTTCTTTTAGGCTTTAGGGGTGAGTTATGAAAAGAAAAGTTATAATAAGCAGTACTTTAATTCTTCTTTTAATAGGGTGTGTTTCTTTAGTCGCATATCAAAATTTAAACAATGAAGACAAACATGATGAAGAAGAGAAAGCTACTAAAGAAAGAATATATCAAGATATAAGTACTTTAAGTATAGAAAATAATGAAAATGTTGTTTTAAATTATCAAAAAGGATTTAATAATACTGATATCATTGCCGAACTTTCAATAGAAAATACAGATTTAGTAACACCTGTTGCAAAAGGTAATGACAATGAATATTATCTTAATCATTTACTTGATAAATCAAGAAATAGTTTAGGTAGTGTCTTTCTAGATTATAGAAATAATATAGATGATAGAAAAATATTAATCTATGGACATAATTCAGAGAATGTATATACAGAGTTTCATTTATTAGAAAATTATTTAGATGAAGAGTATTATTATGATCATGATGATATTACTCTTAAGACAGTAGATAATACCTATAATTATAAAATATTTTCTATCTATATCGCTACTACTAACCTGCAACACGTTAATTTAAACTTCACAGATACTGAATATTATGAACATCTTAATTGGTTAAAAAATAACTCAATTTATGATACAGGTGTTACTATTGATCCTAATAGTGAAATATTAGTATTACAGACTTGTTATTTTGGTATAGATAATTCATATTTGATTATAGTAGCGAAGAAAGTATAAAAATAGTCTTTTAAGGACTATTTTTATATTTATCACAACTTTTAGGCAGTAACTAATGTTTCTTCTAGTATATTAACTATTATTTTAATAGCATCAACTGTATCTTCAAAATCTATATCTTTCGCATAAATATTTTTATTTTGAAATTCGCTCCATAAATCTTTAAGATTATTATTTTCAGTTAAACTATTAATAACCGCATTAAAATAATTTATATCTAATTTTGTCTCTCTTCTTTTAAAAGTGTTTTCTATTGCAATTACTAATGTTTTTTTATCAATATTATTAATTTTTGTTTTAAGAAGAATATATATATCATAAAAGTCTTTTAATCTTGTATTAAATATTCCTCTAGTAATAACAGTTTGAAATTTTTCTGCTAAAAGAGTTTCAAGAGTATAAGTCATTATTGGAATCTTCTTGTCCTCAAAAATAGAATTATAGTTATATTTCATTTCTCTTGGAGTAATAATATCACCTGTTGTTAATTCTACTATAATATAAGTTTTATTATTATCTAATTTTGATAATATATTTAATCTAAAACCACCATACTCATCTTCTAACCTTATGTCTTTTATTGAAACGATTTCAAAGGACACACCATCCTTAATATCAATATTAAGGATTTCATTAAATATTTTTTCTATATTGTCTTTTGTTAAAGGTATTCCCTTTAGAGTAGCATCCATATCTTTAGTAGTTCTATCATCACTACCTATTACTGATGTTAATAGAAGACCACCTTTTAAAATTATTTGACCTTTATATTTACTTTTAGATACTCTCTCTAAAATCCTTTCAAAATAAAACAATTGAAAATATTTTTGAGAAAGGTCACTATTACCTTGAGCTTTTTTAAAAACTAAACTTTTTAATTTATCTGCATTAATTATAATAACACCTCCATATATTCAATAACTTTCTTTTCAATGTTTAATTTCTTTGCATATTTCATTAATTTTAATAAATCTTTATTTTTCATTTTTGAATATCTTTGCAATGCTTTAGTAAAAATTTCTTTGTCCATATGTTTTCTTGCCTTAATAATATCACAAATAGTTCTTTCTACATCATAAGTTCTTATTTTCATTCCAAAAGGAGAATCAATTGTTGTTAAACCTAAGTTTAAAATTTCTCTTTTAACGTAATGCAAAACAACATTTTTATCTTGTCTCAATGAGCCATTATACCCAGCAGGTACAGTCATGTCAAAATAAAGTGGTGTCCTGTCTGATAAATCATATAAATAAAGTGCTGTTGCGTGCGAAAAAACACAATTTTTAGATTTCAATTGATATTTATAATAGTCATCGCAAAAAGTATTAACTAAAGCATAATAACCCCTACTAATTCTTTCAAGTTTGTTTTGTTTTACTAATCTAGTTAACTCGACAGTACTAATATTAACATTTTTAATTTGTTTAGTTGTAACATACCCATTATTATTATATGCGATTTCAATAATTTTTTCTGCATTAGTCACAATATCACTTCCCTCACTTATAATTCTATCATTTAATTAATCTTAAGTAAACAACTTTTTGTTGCTTTTATTCGTATTTTTTTCTTTTTTTGCGTTTTTTCACAACATTTAACAAAATATATAATTTTATAAGTAATAATTCGTATTTATGCACAATGTTTTTGATTTTTGTGCATAAATATGAATAAAAAAAATATCTATATTTCAAGATATTTTAAGCATATTTCTTTTTCTTTAATATTTTATATATTTCATAAACAATCACTAAGCTAAAACAAGAAAGTCCTGCAAACAAAGGATAGATTTTATTACTTAAAACTTTCCTTATTTACTATCATAATACTAATTCTCCATTTTTAATTTTCTTCTAATAAGTTTAAATATTTCTACTACTAAAATAGGCGATAATGATAATAATATAACTATTAACCATTCACTTGCCTTTAAAACACTAAGTGAGAAAAACTCTCTTATAGGTGTTATAAATAAAACTATTATAAGAAAAAGAACAGAACCTAACATAGAAAGATATAACATTTTATTTCTTGGATAATCTTTACTGAATAGAGATGTTTCACTTGAACTTTGATTCAAAGCATGGAATATTTGTGATAAGCATAAAACAGTAAAGGCCATAGTCATACCTACATTAAAACTATCACTTGAGCCAATAAAGTAAGCAACTAAAGTGATGATAGCAAGGTAAATACCATAAAAGCCTATTCTAAAGACAAGACCTTTTTCAAATAAACTTCCTTGTTTTACTGGTTTATGTTTCATAATATTAGGACTTGCTGGATCTACTCCAAGAGCAAGTGAAGGAAGTGTATCAGTTACCAAATTAATAAATAAAATATGAACAGCAAGTAAAGGACTATCTAAGTTAAATAACATAGTGATAAAGATAGTTAAGACTTCCGCAATATTACCTGCTAATAAGTATTGAATAACTTTTTGAATATTACGATATACTCTTCTTCCTTCTTTAACAGCCGCTTCTATTGTTGTAAAATTATCATCCAAAAGTATCATAGCAGCAGCATCTTTCGCAACATCTGTACCAGTTATACCCATAGCAACACCAATATCAGCTTTCTTTAAGGCAGGAGCATCATTAACACCATCTCCTGTCATCGCTACTATTTCTTTGTTCTTCTTTAAAGCATTAACAATTCTTAATTTATCTTTAGGAGTAACTCTTGCAAAAACAGAGATATTTTTAATTGTATTTCTAAGCTTCAAATCGCTCATTTTACTAAGTTCTTCTCCGTCAATAACTAAATCTCCCTTTTTATAGATGCCAAGGTCTTTAGCAATAGATGTTGCCGTTAATTTATGATCTCCTGTAATCATAATTACTTTAATACCTGCTTCATGACACGTACTAATAGCATGTTTTACTTCTTCACGAGGAGGATCAATTATCCCCATAATACCAATGAAAGTTAAATCTTCTTCTACTTCTTCTCCTTCTTTAGGAAGAGAGGTAATTTTCTTACTAGCAAAACCTAACAGTCTTAATCCTTCACTAGATAAAGTGACACAATATTCTTTTACTAACTCCCTATTCTTTTCTGTAAGTTTAATTTTCTTATCATCCACTATAGCATAACTACATACATCAATTAACTCTTCAGGAGCTCCTTTACTATAAAGAAGATAATCTTTTTTATCTTTAACTACTACACTCATTCTCTTTCTAATAGAGTCAAATGGTTCTTGAAATAAGACTTTATTACTTTTTATCTTTTTAATATCATAACCATTTTCTATAGCATAATTTAACAAACATCCTTCTGTAGGATCTCCTATTACTTTATCTTTATCAAGATAAGCATTATTACAAATAACAGCACAATTTATCAAGTCATCACTATAATTATTATCTGTACTTTTATTGATAACATCACCATAAAGAGCACTTCTTACAACAGTCATCTTATTTAAAGTAAGAGTTCCTGTCTTATCAGAACAAATAACAGTGGCACTACCTAAAGCTTCAACAGCAGGAAGCTTTTTAACTAAAGCATTTTTCTTAGCCATACGAGATACACCTAAAGCCATTACAATAGTTGCAGTTGCAGGTAGTCCTTCTGGTATTACAGAAATTGCAAGAGATATCGCAACCATTAGAACAGAGATAAAGTCTCTACCATAAATAATACCTATAATAAATATTAATATAGCAACAATAACACCAATAATACTTAATATTTCTCCTACTTTATTAAGTTTTCTTTTTAACGGTGTATCTATACTATCAGTATCTTCTAACATAGTAGCAATAGAACCTACTTCCGTATCTTTAGCAGTAGCAGTTACTATTCCTAAAGCTGTTCCATAAGAAATAATCGTCGAAGAATAAACCATATTAGTTCTATCTGCAAGTGTTGTATTTTCATCTAAAACACTCTTAGCATCTTTCTCTACAGGAACACTTTCACCAGTTAGAGATGACTCATCTACTTTTAAACCATTTTCTTCCATTAATCTCATATCAGCAGGAACAATATTACCATCTTCTAAATAGACAATATCACCTACTACAACATTTTTAGTTAAAATATTTTTCTTCTTTCCTTCTCTTATAACTGTAGTATAATGAGTATTCATACTTCTTAATGCTTCTATCGCATCAAGAGCCTTTTTCTCTTGGATAATACTAATTAAAGCATTAATAAAGATAATTATCAAAATAACTATTCCCTCGGCATATTCACCTAAAATAAAGGAAAGAATTGAAGCTAGTAAAAGTATTAAAATCATTCTATCCTTAAGTTGCTCTATAAGCATTTCTAAAATTGTCTTTTGCTTTTTATTTTCAATTTCATTTAAACCATATTTTTCTGTTCTAATAGAAGCATCTTTCTCATTTAAACCTTCAACACTACTATTTAACTCTTTTATTACTTCATCACTACTCTTAGTATAAGCATCTTTCAATTTCATCTATCTCCTATCTTAGAAAATATTGTATCAAAAACAAAAAGAAATTACTACCTATTTAGTAACTTCTATTATCTTACTTAACACATCTTTATACTTATCATAAGCATTTTCATCTTTCATAACTAGAAAATCGTCTATATTAACCGTTCTATTTTCCCTAATATTTTTATTATCTTTAGTAGTAATAATCTAAATATTCCATATAATAACAACCTTATGGATTAATTTTAACATATTTATGACTATTTATAAAGTGCTTAATCATGGAAATTACTTTAACTAAACCAATTATAGCAAGAAAAGGTATTACTATTGTATAGAAAATAATTGTTAAACTAACCCCTAATATTAAAAATAAAATATCTCTAACCTTTTGTCTCATATTATCACCTAAATAAATAATAACACAATCTTAAAAAGTATTTCCTTACAATTTTGTTAGAAAAGAAAAAAGGCACTGCCTAAACAATGCCTTAATTTCTTATTAATTATGAAGTCTTCTGTAAGCTAAAGCTGTACCTGCAAAACCTACAACTGTTAAACCTAAGAATAGTAAGATTCCATCACTAGTTTCTGGATTCTTCTCATTACTAACTTCTTCTGTAGGATTATTTTGGGTTGTTTCATCTTTGCCAGGTGTTACTGGTATTTCTTCAACCTCTTGAGCTTTTACAGTATATGCATAAGGAAATTCCCTTAAACCTATATCAGCAGTTACAGACTCATAAGTATTATTGGTATTTTCAACAATTTCATATGTATTAGTATCACTATCAGCTTTAGAAATTGTAAGATTATCTAAGATATCTGCTTCAGAATAAACATTAGCATTTTCATGTAACCTGATTTGTTGACTACCAATATTATCTCCAGAAGCTCCATAAATAACTATATTACCAAAAACATTAAGAAATCCTGTTCCTTGATAGTTATTGGCTCTATTTCTAATTTCAAAACTACCGGATTGATTAATATTAAGATTACCATTATTAACAATAACACTTTCAGCACCAGATGGAATTACTAAAGTACCATTAACACTTAATATTGATGAATCACTAATAGTGAAATTAACTGGTGCTTTATCAGCTCCTACTTCAACTTGTGTAATAAATTGTTTGCCTTCATTTAAAGTTACATTACTATTACCAACTGATGTATCAATAGTAATATTAACAACTCCACCAGTATATTGGAAAGTTACTTCCCCACTATTAATAGTGAAACGACCATCAGCACCAAACCACACTTCATTATTATATGACAATGAATCTTCTGCTGTTAATGTTAAAGGGTTGCCAGCTAAAAGGTTGCCCATTTCAGTTGCTAAATCGTAATCAGCAGCATTAACATTAACGACACCTAGAGCCATTACCATAATAAATGCATATGTTAGAATAGATAATCCTTTCTTTAAGTTCTTCACTTCTTTTCCTCCTTCCTATTATAAGGATAACAAATTATTTAAGAAAAGTAAACTAAATTATAATCAAAAAAGGCACTATTTTTAATGCCTTAATTTCTTATTAATTATGAAGTCTTCTGTAAGCTAAAGCTGTACCTGCAAAACCTACAACTGTTAAGCCTAAGAATAGTAATACTCCATCGCTAGTGTTAGGATTTTCAACTTCTTCTACTGCTTCTCCTTCTGCTGCTTTTACAACATTAACTTGCCAGTTGTATTCACCACTATCATATGTTGCATATATTGTTGCAGTTCCAGCTTTTTTAGCAGTAAGAACTCCATCACTTGATACAGATACAATACTATCATCACTACTTCTAAATGTTACTGTAGGAGCATTAACAATAGTTGCACCTTTATCACCAAAGTAATAGTTTAATTGATATGTTCCATTAACTTCTAAATTTATGTTTCCATCATCAGAATTTAAAACATAACTAGTTAATTGCATTAATGGACTTCCTGCTTCAACTACAACTGGTTTGTTAGTACCATTTTCTTCAGCTTCTTTTGTACTTCTAGTATATACTTCAGTAGTTGTTCCTTCTTTAGCAACTACTTTATAATTGTATAATGTTGCACTAGTTCTAGCAGTTCCATCATCATTAGGACTTGAACCAATAATTACATCACCTTTGCTATTACCAGTAACATCAGTAAAATCACAGTTTTCTACTACTAATGATTTAATACTAGCAGGTGTATTAGAATGTCCTTCTTTATAATATGGTATATCAGTATTAATGTCATCAAAGCCACCTCTTTGGGTTACTTTAATTGGAGAATTACCACCAGAATGACCTGCAAATGTAGAATTTTTAATAGTTATTTCCGCATTCTGTACTCCTATTAAATTAACATCTAAAGCATAATCTCCTGTACACCATGTTTGGGTAGTAGTTGCTAAATCATTAAATTTAACATTATCAATAAGTAAATTTTTGATATTAGTTAAATATAATCCTTTAGACTTATAATTCCTAATAGTTGAATTAGTTACAGATAAAGTTAATTCATTAGGCTTAGTACTTTGATTTTGAGAAGTAATAGCCATTCCTAAAGAATTATCACCATCCATAATTAAGTTCGTTACTTTTAGACTACTATTTTCTGATGCTGTAGCATCTAAATTAAAACTATAATTTACAGTAAAGTTACCTCCATCAATTGTATAACTTGCTCCTGCTGGAATATTAATAGTTTTAGGGCTACCTATTTCATCACTAGTAAGCTTAAAAGTAGCATCCGCACTTCCTACCGCTTTAATTGCATCTTCAAGGTTGTCATATTCTTGCTCATTAACAGTTGTTTTTGCATTAACATTAGGCATTACTACAAAAAAACCAATTAAGAATGCAAGAACAAAGTTCATTTTTCTTTTCATATTTCCTCCTCCATTTTTCTAGATAAGTAGTCTCACCTTATCTTCACTATAAGCATACTAAAGATTTAGACTTAAGTCAATCTCCTAAAATAATATTTTTTTAACAAGGCTTTATATACATTGCATATCAAAATATTAATTTGACACTTTTTTACCTAGTTTCTCTTTTTATTAATTTAGCATGCATAACTACTCTATTTCCAAAATTATCTTTACAAGTAGATAAAGTAAGTATTTTATCATTAGTATTAACTTCTGCAGAAAAGTCTACTTCACTTCTAATTTTCATAGTATTTAGAAACTCCCCATAAGCTTCAGTACTATTAAAACTAGGAGTTATATAATAACTTTCTTTAGGAATTGTATAAACACTAAATACTTGCCACATAGTGTTTTCTGTAGGAGTAGAAAGTCTTATAATATGATTTTCTTTATTTGTATACCAAGAACTATTTAATATATTTTTTAAGCTTCCAAACATAGAGCCTGTTAATCTACTATGGGCATAAAGAATAGTATTTTGATTAAAGTTAACAGGATCATTTCGATAGTCCATAAAAACCCATCCTGCTTCATTTTTAGTTTTATCAAAAGCATGAGTTAAATAATAACTATTATCAGTAGTTTGCACTATAGGATAATTAATGTTTGTTCCCTTTACCTCTATCCAACCTACTGTATCAGGATTTTTCTTAAGCAGTTCATTAAAATCAACTTCTAAAAGATTAATTTTTATATAATCCCAATAATCATTAGAAGTATCTTCTGGTGGATTAACATTTTCTGTATTATCATTATCTTTTTTCTCTTTAACTTTTGTATTTTTTAGCACATCATCAGATAAATTATCTACTTTTTTATTATCACTATACCAAGCATATATTTTATAAGCTGAAAAAGTAAAAATACCAAGAAAGAAAAGAAGAAATACAACAATAACCCATTTTCTGAATCTAAGTTTTTTCTTTCTTCTTTTTTTTTGTTGATAAGTTACTCTAGATTCCATATCATCACCTTAATCAATTATATACCAAAAAGGTTTAGAAAAAAAGCCCTATTAGGCTTTTTCATAATCACATTTACTACATTTAATTTTATTATTTTTTTCTACAAGCATTTCTCCACAATTTGGACACTTTTCTCCAATAGGTTTATCCCAAAAAGCTTCTTTACATTTAGGAAAGTTACTACAACCATAGAAAGTTTTACCGCGCCTCGTTTTCCTCTCTAGGATTTTACCATCACATTTAAGACAATTGCATACTTCTATTACTTGTTTCTCAGACTTTTTAACATATTTACATTCTGGATAATTAGAACAAGCGACAAACTCTCCATAACGGCCTTGTCTTTTAACTAAGGGACTACAACACTCTGGACACATTTCCCCTGTCTCTTCTGCTTCCTTTTTCTCCATATCACTAAATGCTTTCTTAACACGTGGTTCAAAGATATCATAAAACTCTTTTAAAACTTCATTCCAAACTAAATTGCCATCAGCTATATTATCAAGTTCTTCTTCCATATTTTTAGTGTATTCTACATTTATAATATCACTAAAGAACTCTTGTAGTTTATCAGTTGTTTCTATTCCTATTTCTGTAGGTACAAACTTTTTATCTTCTATTTTTACATAGCCTCGTTCTTTAATAGTATCAATAGTTTTAGCATATGTAGAAGGGCGCCCTATTCCTAAGTCTTCCATCTCTTTAATTAACTTAGCTTCTGTATACCTAGCAGGTGGTTTAGTAAAATGTTGTTCACTTAATATATCACTAGCTTTATAATTATTACCTTCTATAAGTTCAGGAATAATTTTATCTTCATTTTTCTCATAATCACTATATACTTTTAAGTAACCATCAAAGTTTAAAATACTTCCAGTCGCTTTAAATTTATAATCATTGTTATTAAATATTAAAGTTGTACTATCCATAATAGCATCTGCCATAAGCGAAGCTAATGCTCTTTTATAAATTAGACTATAAAGTTTAAACTCATCATTTGATAGATATTGTTTTACTTTTAAAGGTTCTCTTAATATACTAGTAGGTCTAATTCCTTCATGTGCATCTTGAACATTATCTGTTTTTTTAGCATGTTTAGTATAGCCAATATACTTTTTACCAAAGTTCTCTTCTATATAATGAAACGCACTACCTACAAACTCATCAGAAAGTCTAATAGAGTCAGTTCTCATATAAGTAATAAGACCAACTGTCTCATCACCTAAATCTATTCCTTCATATAATTTCTGAGCGATAGACATAGTCTTTTTAGCAGTAAAGCCTAACTTAGTAGAAGCTTCTTGTTGAAGAGTTGATGTTATAAAAGGAGCCCTACTAGCTTTCTTTCTTTTCTTTTTCTCTATACTATTTAAATTATAATCATCACCAAGTGACTCTAATACTTCATTAGCTTCAGCCTCATTATGTAACTTTATCTCTTCGTCTTTATATTTAAAAAGACTTGCCTCTGTATCTTCGATAATAGCTGTAATCGTAAAGTATTCTTCTGGTACAAAAGCCTCTATTTCGCGTTCTCTATCGACAATAAGTTTTAAAGCTACACTTTGAACACGTCCCGCACTTTTAGCCTTTATTTTAGATTGTAATAGCTTAGATAATCTAAAACCTATTATCCTATCAAGTATCCTTCTGGTTTCTTGACTCTTAACTAAGTTATCATCTATTTTAGTAGGATGTTTAATGGCATCTAGTACTTTGTCTTTAGTAATTTCATGAAAAAGTACTCTATCATAATCATTATCTTTGATTCCTAAAGCTTCCTTTAAATGCCAAGAAATCGCTTCCCCCTCACGATCAGGGTCGGTTGCAAGTATTATGTGAGTTGCATCTTTGACATCTTTTTTTAAAGAACTAATAATCTTTTTCTTTCCCTTTAAAGGAACATAATTAGGCTTAAATCCATTTTCTATATCAACACCAAGTCCTAAAGGCCCGCTAGTAGCTAAATCTCTTATATGACCTTGGCTTGCTACTACTTTATAATCTTTACCTAAGTATTTTTCAATAGTTTTACTTTTACTAGGACTTTCCACTATCACTAAGTTTTTAGACATCTAATCCCTTCTTTCATACAAACTTATACCTTACAATTTTTACTTTGTCAACTCCAAATATTCACTTACCGGACCATAACTCCTACGATGCTCATCAATTATACCATATTTTTTTATGGCCTCTAAATGTTTCTTAGTAGGATAACCTTTATTATTCTTAAAATCATACATAGGGTATTTTAAATCTAACTCATCTAACATTCTATCTCTTGTTACTTTAGCAATAACAGAAGCAGCAGATATTGTAATACTTTTTAAATCTCCCTTTATAATAGAAGTAGTAGGTATATCTATATCTAGTCTCATCGCATCTATTAAAACATGTTCTACTTTACAAGAACAATTATTAATCGCTTCCATCATTGCCATCTTTGTCGCTTCATAAATATTAACTTCATCTATTTTTTTCTCGCTTATTATTCCAACACCTACTCCTAAAGCTTGCTTCATAATCTCATCATAAAAATATTCACGCTTCTTTTCGCTTAGCTTTTTAGAATCAGTTAAGCCATCTAAATTAAAGTTTTCCGGTAAAACGACACAGGCAGCGACAACTGGTCCTACTAAAGGACCTCTTCCTACTTCATCGACACCAGCGATAAAGTTTATTCCTTTTTCTCTTAATTTTCTTTCAAAATAATAGTTATCTTTAAGACATACTTTTAATTCTAAATCTTTTATTAACTTCTTATCTTTAGGCCTATTTAATCTTTTCTTTATTTCTAAACACTCTTCTAATGATAAGAATCTATAACTATTAATTAAAACTATATCTTGATATTCAGGTAAATTACATCCTATTTCAAAGCAATATTTATATTTTACTTCTACACCAAAAGCTCCTATTCTAGTAGGCCATTCTAACTCATCATAAAACTCTTTAGAACAAGTTAAATCTATATCATCTGTCTCAGCTATTATATCTTGAACTACTAAAGAAGCTCTACTAATTACTATATATTTATCTTTAGGTAACTCTAATTTTTCTAACTCTTTAAATATCTCTAACTTATTCATAAACTACATCCTTTACTATAATTCCTATCCCTATATATTATTAACTGAATAATAAAATATTTTCGCATGATTTGTAATATATTGATAATTTCCTTTATTTTTTCTATTTTTCTCTAAAAAATTTATTACTATAGATATATCATCAGCATCTTCCATTTTTACCATAACTTCTTTACCTATACTTAACTGTTCAGCCATTATTTCCTCGTTTAACATACTAGGTATAAAGATATAAAAATCAACATCTATATAACTACCACTATCTTCACTTAAAACTACCCCATTTTTTCTATTAGTAAACACTCTAATAATTTGATATAAAAGATTATAACTACTACTACAAACATAAATATTTAAATTAGGAAATTTATCTGTTACCTTCTTAACTTCTTCAGTATAACTTAAATTATTAGAAACTATTTTTTGATAATCTTCTATAAGTAACGCTTCATTCAAAGGTAATAAGTTAATAATAATTTTCCCTTTAAAGTTATTTAACATATTAAGAGCATCATCCAATGTTAAAATATCATAATAAGTTAATTCATTTAAATTATTATTTTGTATTGTATTAATAGTTATCTTATTAGTAGTTACAGGTGAAAACACTAACACTTTCTTATCTTTAGTCATAACTATATCTAACATAACACCTGTTAGTCCTTCTAAACTATTAACACTTTCTATAAATGTTTTATTATTATACAAATTACTTTTATGAGCGATAATCTTCATAATAAAAACCGTCCTTTCTCTTATAGAATATGTAGAAAGGACAGTTAAATTAACTTAATTTTTCTTTTATTTTATTAGATACTTCCTTCATATCACATCTACCTTTAACTTTAGGAGTAACTAGTTTCATTACTTTACCCATATCTTTTATAGAAGATGCTTCTGTTTCTTTAAAGGCATCATTAATAATTTTATCTATTTCCTCTTCTGTTAATGGTTCTGGTAGATATTCTTTAATAATTTCTATTTCTTTATCTAAATCTTCTACTAAATCAGTTCTACCTGCCCTACTAAACTCTAATCTAGATTCTTCACGAGTTTTTAATTCTTTAGCAAGAACATCTATAACAACTTCATCAGTTATTTCTATTTTTTTATCAATTCTCTCCTTATCAACAGATGCTTTAATCATTCTAATAACAGAAAGTCTAAATTTATCTTGTTCTTTCATCGCTTTAATCATATCATTTTTTATTCTATCAAACATAATATTCCTCCTAACTTGTAACAAGCTCTTTACTTGTTAAATAATAATTATCTCCATCTTTAGTAAAAGTAAAATTATAAGTATCTTCTACTGTACCATATATGCCATTTAATATTTCAACAGTTAAAATAATATTTTCATCATCATCTAAAGTAGCATCTGCTAAATTCAAATTAACTGGATCTACACTAACTTCTTCATCTTTTGTATATATTGCATATCCTGCCATTCCCTCATCATAAAAGGCATAATGATTAGGATCAATTTCAAAAGATACAGCCTCAACATTAACATTAGGTCCATATATATCTTTAACCTCGCTAGACAAAGTATCATAAGAAACAAAAGAGGCAATACCATCGCAACTATAACCCGAAGTATCATCAGTAGTATTTACAACCTCACAATTTATAGACTCAGTAATATCACTATTCTTATAAGCATAATAAAGCATAATTCTAGGGCTCATAACATCAAGTGACTCTATATCATAGTATGCAATCTTTTTATATAAATCAACTACTTCTTTATCATCAGTAGAAATACTATTATCTACCCCCGCATTTAATTTTCTATATGCAAATATAATGCCACCACCAACTAACTCCAAAATAATAATAGCAATTACTACTTTTATCCAAGTATTTTTCTTTTTCATAATCCCTCCTATATTTTTTTCTTTTTAATAAAGAATTTAGTATTATAAAATAAGAATATAGACATTATTACAATATAAGCCCAAGCAATTATTGTAAAAATAATTCCATCAGTATAATTACCAACAATAGCAAGAATACTTTCAGGTATATAATTATCAATAACAGCAGCAAGGTCAGGAAGACCAATATTATTTTTAATAAATGTTAATATTCTTAAAAATATATCAACTATTGCTACAAAGTAAACAAAGCTTGAAAAACGTCTAAAATACATTATAACTATTAAAATTAAAACTACTAATACCACTAAATCGATATACATAAATTACACCTCTTTTTATTTTTCCATAAAATATAAATTATATTGTTTTTCTCTACCTAAAGTAGTATCATCTCCGTGCCCTGGATATAAATTTATATTATCATCATAAACTTTTATTTTTGCAATAGACTTATCCATCTCACTACTACTTCCCGTAGGTAAATCACAGCGACCAACTGTATCTCTAAAAACAAAATCACCTACAAACATTGCATTATCATCTTTAAAATAAAATGTAACTGAATCACTACTATGTCCTGGCGTAAAAATAGGAATAAATTTAAATGTTCCAACTTCAATTTCCTTCATATCAGTAAGATTACTTTTCTTAAATATTTTTAATCTTCTATTAGAATTCAAGAAGTCTCTTAATGCCCCAATATGATCAAAATGAGCATGAGTAACTAAAACTCCTATAATTTTATCATCACCAACTAATTCCTTAATATTTTTACTATCACTTCCGGGATCTACAATTAAACATGTTCCATCCTTACTTAATACATAACAATTCTCTTCTAATGCGCCTGTTACTATTTTTTTAATCTCCATAAATATCTCCTATCTACATAATATAGAATAGTAAAAATTAAAGTAATCGTCAAGTATTAATATTTTATTTATTTGCCATTTTACTTAAATTATGATATAATATGCCCTGTCAAAAAGGGAGATTATAAAAATGGTTATTGACCAAGAAAAAATATTAAGAGAAAAAGACAATATTTTAAAATTCCTTGTAGAAAATGATAAATTATATAATGATCAAGAATTTGAAATGATCTATTTTACTTTTCTTTTTGATAATATTTTAAATTCTAAAAATATTATGCACACAGAAATGGCCGCTCTTGTTTCAAAATTTGGTATACTAAAGCAAGGAAATGACATATATTTTAAATTTTATCAGTTGCTTGAGCAACTAGGTTTTATAAAAGGAAATATCTTAGAAGTAGGAAGCGGACCATATCCAAGACTTGCAGAAATTATAAGAGATAATCATAAAACTAATGATTATAATTTAACAATATACGAAAAAAGAGATGTATTTAGTATAGATAAAAAATTAAAATAGTTAAAGATAAATTTACAGCAAGTACCGATATTGAAAGTATAGACACCATATTTGGCTTATATCCTTGTGAAGCTTCTATTGATATGACTTTAAAAGGTATAAAAGAAAATAAAAACCTCCTAATTGCTTTTTGTAATTGTGATCATAGCACGGAAAAGTATCCTCACTGGTTTGGAGATTATTGGGCAGTAGACTTCTGTTCTACCATTAAAGAAGAATATCAAGATGAAGTAGAAATAATAAATAACCAAATTACACCTAAAGTCAAATTACCTATATTAATTCATAAGAAAAGAATTTCTAAATAGCAGAAATTCTTTTTTGTTATGCAATAATAAATGAACTAGTCCTTTTATTCATAGTTATTAGCTTTAACTTCCATAAAACTTCTTGGATGATTACATACTGGACAAACATCAAGAGCATCTTTACCAACATATACATGTCCACAATTACGACAAATCCAAATCTTGTCTCCATCCTTATGGAATACTCTATCATCTTTAACATTCTTAAGAAGTGTTAAGTATCTTTCTTCATGTTCTTTTTCAATCTTTGCTACACTCTCAAATAGGAATGCTAAACGATCAAATCCTTCTTCACGAGCAGTCTCAGCAAATCCTTTATACATATCAGTCCATTCATAATTTTCACCAGCAGCAGCATCTTCTAAGTTTGAGATAGTATCAGGAATATCTCCACCATGTAATTCTTTAAACCAAAGTTTAGCATGTTCCTTTTCATTATTAGCAGTTTCTTCAAATATAGCTGCTATTTGTTCATAACCATCTTTTCTAGCTTTTGAAGCATAGTAAGTATACTTATTACGAGCTTGGCTCTCTCCTGCAAATGCAGTCATTAAATTTTGTTCAGTCTTTGAACCTTTTAATTCCATATTTATACCTTCTTTCTTTTAAATATTTATATTAAAGAGATTTCTCTCTTAATATACTACTTCTATCTTTAAAATTAGTATGAATAATCTTTAATGCCTTAGGACTATTAGGATAATCAAGATATGTTTTATAAATATCTATAACATCAGGATTCTTATAACAAAATCTAACTTTATTTTTCTTATCATCTTCTTCTAAAGCAGAAGCTCTTGCAAGACTTGTCTCTTTCATTTTACTAATAGAACCAAGTACTTGGCCTCCTCCAGAAACACAGCCATCACTACAATTCATAACTTCAATAAAATCATAATTCCCTAAATCCTTAAGAACTTCTTCTACGCTTTTCATACCTTGTATAGCGGCTACTCTTAATTTATAAGGGCCTATATTAACAGTTGTCTTCTTTATTGTACCACTTTTTTCATTTTCTACAAGAGATAAAAAGTCTATAATCTTATCTTCACCAGTAATTATATAGTTAACACATCTTAAAACAGACTCTGCTACTCCTCCACTTCTACCAAAGATTAACCCCGCTCCACTTCCTTTTGATAAAAGCGAATCAAATTCTTTAGGTTCTACCTTTTTAATATCGATAAGAGACTCTTTTAAAAGCATAACTAACTCACTAGTAGTAATGGCAATATCCATACCTATTTCTGTCCTTCTAATCTCAAACTTTTTAGCAGTACAAGGCGCCACCACCACATTAACTATTTTTTCTTTCGGTATATTCATCATCTTTAAAAAGTAAGTATTTATAATAGAACTTTGTATTCCTATAGGACTCTTAACAGTAGATAGATGACCTATCTTTTCAGGATGATATATTTCTAGATATTTAACCCATGATGGGCAACACGAAGTAAACATTGGTAAAGTTCCCTTGTTTTTCAATCTATTAACTAATTCCATCGCTTCTTCCATAACAGTCATATCAGCACCAAAAGTTACATCAAAAACATAATCAAATCCTACCTCTTTTAAAGCGCCAACTAACTCTTTTTCTAAAAAAGTACCAGGTTCTAAGCCAAAACCTTCACCAATTGAAGTTCTAACCGCAGGTGCAACTGAAATAGTAACAATTTTATCAGTATCATGTAAATAATCCAAAACTTTTTTATATTCATACTTTGGGCTTAATACCCCAACAGGACAATTTAAAATACACTGACCACAATTTATACACACTGCTTCCTTGCACTTTTCATCATAGTTAATCCCTACAACATCTCTACATATTGTTTTACATCTACCACAGTTAATACATCTTTCTTTAATTCTTTTAATGCTTACATTATCATCATCGATCCTAACAGCTTTACTAAGCTCCATAACTTCACTTTCCTTTACAACTATCACATATACCTTCAAATATTAAGTTAATATGTTTAATATCATTTAAATTAGAAGCAGATAATAAATTATCAATCAAATTAGTATCTAGAAAAACATCAGTAATTTTGCCACAATTTAAGCAATAAAAATGATAATGATCTTTTCTATAATCATAGTGAACACCATCAGGGCAATCAATTCTTTTAACTATATCATCACTAACTAAACTTTTTACTGTTCTATAAACAGTCGCTTGTCCTATATTCTTATTTTTCTTATTTACAAGTTCATATAATTCTTTAATAGTAGGATGATCATAACATGACTTCATTGCCTCAATTATCTCTTGTCTTTGTAATGTATTTCTCTGCATACCATCACCTTTATTGATAATTATTATCAATAAAATTATAGTAAAATTATAATAATAAGTCAACTAAAAAGAACTAAATATTCCTATTTAATTCCTATAAATTTCTTTTTAAATTCTTCCATGTCTTTATAATACTTATTTTTAAAGTCAATATCATTATTAATAAGACCTAAACTATCTTTATCAAGTTTCAATCTATATAAATATCTAATTTTCATCAAACAATCTTTATCATTTCTCATAATTAACCCCCTTAAGAATATTTAACTATATTTTTCAATCTTCTAATCACTTTCTTCTCAATTCTTGATATATAAGATTGACTAATACCAAGAAGTTCTGCTACTTCTTTTTGAGTTAATTCATTATGCCCCATTAATCCATACCTTAAAATAATAATATCTCTATCTCTTGGATTAAGTTTCATAACTTCATCTAACATTAACTTTTTATCAGTCTCTTCTTCAAGTCCCTTTGTTACAATATCAGAATCTGTCCCTAAAATATCCTCAAGATGTAATTCATTACCTTCAGCATCTAAGCTTAAAGAAGCATCAATACTAACTTCAGTTTTAGACTTTTTTATTTTTCTCAAATACATAAGTATCTCATTATCAATACAACGCGATGCATATGTAGCAAGTTTTATATTTTTATCAGGCTTAAAAGTATTTATACCCTTAATTAGCCCAATTGTACCTATACTAACCAAGTCTTCTAAATCAACTTTTGTATTTTCATACTTTTTAGCAAGAAAAACCACTAATCTTAAATTATGTTCAATTAAAACATCTCTAGCATGAATATCCCCATCCATAGCCATCACAAGATAAGCCTCCTCATCCTCACGAGACAAAGGCTCTGGTAAAATATCACTACTACCAACATAAAAAATCTCACAAGATTTATCAAGTAAAAAAGCAACTAAATAAAGTAAACTAATCATTTAAAGTTCCTCCTCCAATATATTAGGAAGTATACAAGATGCTCCCTTTATTTCTATAGTTTTAGGACTAACTCCTAACAAATACTTTTTAGTAATTAAATTATCATCTATCTTTAGTTCTTCTATTTCTATACACTTAAGTAATCCTGTAGATTCTACCGTTTTAAATGGCACTAATATAGACTCTTCTAAATCAAGACTAACTTCAAAAGAATTAACAAGAATAATTCCCCGTTTTTTATAAGGGTCTTTAATATTATTACCTGTATCTAAAAAACCCAAAGTATTAATAAAACCTTTTTTATATTTAATAGATACTCTATGAAGAAGATTTCTTTTCTTTTTCTCTTCTACTACCATTTTATGATATAAGTAAAAGATAATAGGACTACTTATTAAAATAATAATTAAATTAACACTAGTACCATCATGAATAAAAATAAAACCTTCCTGCTTATAACTAAATTGATTATTCAAAAAATAAATAAGCCCTCCTAAAATAATGCTATTACCATAAAGGCTTTTTATTAAATTAAAGAATAACTGCTTTGAAGTTACTTTGAAGCTTGAAAAAATCATAACAATACTAATTATCAATTTAAAAAGAAACAAAGAAATATTATTTAAGGGTAGGAACAAAAGAAATGTACTAAGACTTCCTAGGAAAGCAGAGGTAAATAATCTTCTTTTTTTAGAAAACACTTTACACTCAATGCTAACTGTCATTAAAAGGAGTAAATCAAACATGAAATTAATAAAGAATATTAGATCTAAATACACTTTCATTCCTACCACCGTTTTAAGTATATAAAAAAAGAAACGAATAATTTGTCGTTTCTTATTAAGTATTTAATTTTCCCGACATTGTCGGGACTTTCTATGATGTATAAGTTTTTATTTCATTATTAGTAAAGTCAAACATAACCATACCATCTACTTGAGTATTATAAATTATAGAACTATTTTCCTTTAGTCTTTCTACTACTTCTTCATGAGGATGATTAAATTTATTATTAATCCCCGCTGATATTAAAGCATAAGTAGGATTAACACTATCAATAAACTCTTCACTACTACTAGTTCTAGAGCCATGATGTCCTACTTTTAGTATTGTAATATCACTTATATCATAATTATCTAATATATACTCTTCACTTTCAATACTAGCATCTCCCATAAATAATATTTTTTTATCAAAAATAGTACTATACAAAACTAAACTACCATCATTCTCATCTTTATATATATTAGAAATAACTAAGAAATTAAAATTCCCAAGGTTAAAACTATCTCCTTCTACTAACTTATAATGACTATCAGAATTATCCCATATCTTTTTTTCTAAAGTATTTAACTCATTACCATTAAAGAAAACAGTTTCTACATCTATCTCATTCATTATTGTCAGAGCTTCCCCTGCATGATCATAATCTCCATGAGTTAAAACTAAATAGTCTAATTTTGTTATTCCTAAAGCTTTAAGAAAATTAACTAAATAAACACCACTACTCGTCTTTTCATACTGCATCCACTCTTCTTGATAATAAGACATAACTCCTCCTGTATCTATTAACATAGTCTTATTATTAGATGTTAGTAAGAAAGAATCTCCTTGTCCTACATCTATCATATATAAAGCATCTTTAGGAAATACCTTTGGATAAGAGTAATGAATTACTACCATAAGTAATATTAAAAATAAAAATATCTTCTTCTTTTCCTTAACAAATAAATAACTGAATATAAATATAAAGTATAGCAAATAATAAATAATATTAAATCGTGCCAAAGTTATATAACCTATATTTATATTAGATAAAAATGTAACACTACTTTCAAAAATATTTATAAAAAACTCTAAAATAAAAGATAAATATGGCAGAAAAAAGCAAAGCATCGCTAGAGGAAATATAATAATATTAATAAAAGGAACATAAAAAAGATTATAAATTATACTAAGTGGATTAATATAAGAAAAATGATATAAAGAAATGGGTAAACTAACTAAAAAGCTTACCCATGATACTTCTAATAAATCTATTATCTTACCTTTACTTTTCTTATTACTCATATAAAGCATAAGTGTACAACTTATAACTGTAGAATATTGAAATCCTACATCATAAATATAATAAGGGTTCATAAAGAAAAGAATACTTAAAGATAATAAAATTAAGAAAAGAGGTTTAATATTGAAGTCAAAAGTTTTATTTATAGAAAATACTAAACTAAAAATCAAAGCCCTATCAATTGCGGAACAGCTTTCAATTATTAAATAATAACTTAACAAAAAACAGAAGGTGAAAATTAAGTTTTTAATATTTAAAGAATTCTTACGAAAAGTAATAATTGATAATAAAAAACTAATTTGTGTACCAGATAGAGCAAAAAGGTGTGATATTCCAAGTTTTCTAAAATTTTCTTCTAAAGTAGTATTAAAAGAAGTATCATCTCCTAAAAAGAAAAGTCTTATATAACTTCCTACTTTATCATTAGCAATACTACTTCTGACAGTATTTTTAATACTATTTAAAATATTACTATTCTTTTGTTTAATAGAAAAATTTGAAACTTTCATTATATAGAAAATTTTTTGGTATTTTAAATAGGTTGGGTAGGAAAAACTATAAAAATTCTTATTAGAAGAAGGTTTAAATAACTCTCCTTCTAAAGTAAGTATATCACCTAATGAAAGTTCATTTTTTATTTTATTTAATTCTTCTTTAGTATCAAAATAGTAAGTGGCGATAAGTTTTTCTTTAACTTTTAGTGTCAGTGTCATTTTATTACCTTGATATTTTATAGATTCTACTTTTCCAACTACTCTAGTTTCACTCCCTTCTAACGAAGAAGTAAAATCTATATTTATATAAATAACAAGATAAATTAAACTAATTATAAATAACGTAATATAAATAGATTTAAATAGTAATATTTTCCTTAATTTGATCAAAAATAGCATCTCCTATACCACTAACTTCTTTTAATTCTTCAATACTTTGAAATGCTCCTACTTCTTCCCGATATTGAATTATAGCAAGAGCTTTCGCCTCACCTATACCTGGAAGTGTCATTAGCTCTTCAAGAGTTGCAGTATTTAATGAAACTTTACCACTAATAACAACACTACTTGAACTAGTATTATCTTCACTATTTCCAATACAAGCATCATTTGTAATACCGTTTTGATTTAAACAAGCTTCTTGTTCTATTTTTTCTTTTTCTAAAGTCTCTGTAAAACTCGTTACCTCATCATAACTATAAACAATAATAACCATTTCATCAGCAACTTTTTTAGACAAATTTAAAACTGAAGTGTCAGCATCTTCTGTCAAATCGCCTGCCAATCTAATAACGTCTATTACCCTACTACCTTCTTTCACCGTATAAATACCAGGAACATTAACTTCTCCCTTAATATCTATTTGATAGTATACCTCTTCTTGTTCTTCTTCGTCTAAATTCTCTTTCTTTGTATTTAAAACAATGTTTTCTTTAGAACTATCATTAGAATTAAAATTTCTATATATTAAAACAGTTCCTACGACTAATAGCAAAACAAGTCCTAAAATACAAAAAATAATCTCTTTTTTATGACGATAAGTAAAAGTCATTTCTAATAACCTCCTTTCCAGTTACGATACTAACAAAACTAAAAAAGAAGTGCAAAAAGAGAAAATTTAAAATTCACTAAAAAAAGAGTCTCAATTTACCAAATTGGCTCCATAAATTTAAAAAATTGATCTTTAAAATTAAGACCAATTTAAAAAATTCATACTTTTTTAACTTTTTTATCTCGAAGTTTATTTTCAATATTAACACGTTGGACTATTGCCAAAGATGCCATTAAACACAATGTAAAACTACCACCATAACTCATAAACGGTAAAGGAACACCAGTCATAGGCATTAATCCAAATAATCCCATTAAATTAATAGAAATATGTAAGAAAATATAAACAGCTACACCATAACAAAGTAAAGCTCCTCTGTTAGTATAACTTTCTCTTCCTATTTTTAAAATTCTATAAAGTAAATATAAATAAGCAATTATTATTAAAATGCCAACAACAAGGCCTAACTCTTCCACAATAACAGCAAAAATAAAGTCTGTATAAGGATAAGGCAAATACAAATATTTCTGAGTACTATTACCTAACCCTATTCCTGTTAATCCCCCATTATTAATAGCAATATACCCATTACAAACTTGATTACCTGTATCAAGAAGTCTATCACATGGCCTCGTAAAATTAAATCTTGCTAATTGTCTATCCTGTAAGATACTTCCACCGCTCATAATAAGTACAGCTACTATAATAACTGCCATTCCAGCAAACAGACCTACAACCTTAAGTTTTATTGTTTTAGATACAGGCGAAGAAAAGAACATTAAACCAGTTAAAGCAGCAAAAATAATTGCTGTCCCTAAGTCAGGTTGTAACATAATTAAGAAAGTAATTACTACACCTATAATTAAAGGAATAATAGCTATAAAAAAGTTATTTAATCTTTTCTCATGTACTTCATAAAACCTTGCCATAAAAACAATCATAATTATTTTAATAAATTCACTAGGTTGCAAAGTAAAGGGACCTATAGGAATCCAACTAATTGCATAGTTAGTAGCGCTACCATAAATAAGTAGTAGTATTAAAATAGCTACGAATGCTACTAATAACAAATTTGAAACAATACCATAAAGTTTTGTATTGAATTTAACCATAATTATACAAAAAATAAAACTTATTATTAGAAATAAACCTTGTCTGAAAAAATAAGCGTATGGACTTCCTCCATTCATATAAGAAGTAACACTACTAGCTGAAAATACCATAACAAGTCCTAATACAAAAAGAACTAGAGTTAGAAAAAATAACGGTTTATCAAGATTTTTTATAATATCTTTAAATTTAGTCATTCTAAAAATCGTCCTCCTTGTATTATTAGTCTTTTTCTTTAAGAATAACATAAATTTAAGACAGTTTAAAGCTACCTAGTCAAATTCATTAACAATTTGACATATTTTTTCATATTCTATAATAGAAAAAGGAGGTTTTTAACTATGTATTATTATGGTGGTGGATCATTTAATTCATTCCCAAGCTGCGGTTGCTCTAACCAGTGGTGGTTCCCTAGTTGTGGTTGGGGCTGGGGTAATAACAACAACAATTATGCCATAATCTTAGTTTTATTTATACTTTTAGTCATTGTAATTGGTGCAAGATTCACACGATAAGAAAGGTTTCCCTTTCTTTTTTTTTAGATTTATGTTAAAATATAGCAAGAAATGGGGTATTTTAGATGTTAACGAATAAAGATATATTAGATGAAAAAGATAAAAGATTAAGAACAGTTAGTAAAGATGTTACTTTTCCATTAGATAAAGAAGATTTAAAAACAATTGACTTAATGGTAGAATATCTAACTAATAGTCAAATTGAAAGATTATCAGAAAAATATAACTTACGTCCTGGTATGGGTATGGCTGCTATTCAATTAGGTATACCTAAAAGATATTTAACGATTGTTCATGAAGTTGGAGAAGAGGAATTTGATACTTACATTATTTGCAATCCGAAAATCATTAGTAATTCAGCTGAAAAAATCTATGTAGAAATGGGTGAAGGTTGTCTTTCTGTTAATAGAGAAGTTGACGGAATAGTTCCAAGATATGCAAGAGTTACTGTCGAAGGATATGATACTAAAGGAAATAAAATAAGAATAAGAGCAAGAGAAGAACTAGCTATTGCCTTTCAACATGAAATTGATCACTTAAATGGTATTATGTTTACAGATTATATCGATCCTAAAAATCCTTATAAAGATAGTGATAAATATAGAGCAATTTAAAACAGGTTTTACCTGTTTTTATTTTATGCCTTTTTTCATACCATAGTATAAAGATAATACTTGTAATTTATTATCATCTTTATCTAAGTCAGGTGCTTTTTCTAATAATTCATTAAAAGCTGCTACTACTTCATCATAAGTAAGCTTGGCAAGTATTTCTCCCTTAAGCACTTTATCCTTGTCTTCCTTACTCGTGTATAAAGCATTACTAGATATATCTAGTGTTATCTCATCCTTTTCTAAATATGCATGAAAATGTCCTCCCACAAACAAATTGCTGTTATAGGAAAGCACGGCTTTATAATCTCTATTTTCTTTCAAAAAGTCAAAACTTCTCTCATAGCAACAAGTAATAAGTGTTTTTTTAAAGATATATGACGATTTAGTACCACTAAAAATTTTACTAGCTTTATAAATTTTTATAGTACCAAGAACAGTTTTAAGTTCATATAAAATGCCATCATCTTTTTCAGCAATTACACCAGGCCAATATAAACTTTTATCTTTTTCAATTCCTAATAAATTATAAATTGCATTATGAATAGAATAATAATAATTAATATTATATTTATTTAATATTTCCTCTAAAACTTGATATTTACCTATCTTTCTAAGATAAAAGCAATTATATAGAAGAGTATCAAGAGGGCTATCATCATACTTATGATACTGCCCTGCTTTTTTTAAATCATTAATAACAATCTCGGTTATTTGACCATCTAAATCTGAATACCTACTTTCAGTATTATCAAAATATTCATCTAGTAAATTAGTTCCCATATACCATTTCCTTTTACTTATCGCTATATATTATAACACTATTTACATAGATTAGAATAATTTAATCGCTTTTACATTTACAAAACAAATCATCCTTGCTAGAATTAAATAGGAGGATGCTATGAAAAAATATATTGTTTTACTCTTCTTAATTATTTTATTTGGCTTTACATTTGCTTTTAGAAAGCCATTATATAATTTATACAGAACTTATTTTATTAACGAAAATAAAAATGTTACTTTAACTGCTTCAAATGATTATACTAGAGATTATGATTTTAATTATGTTCAACTAACCGATAATTTTTCACCTAATAATTATCAAGATTTATTAAATATTTATTATACCGTTTTAAACTCTGGAGAAACAGAATTTTCATTCTACTGTCCTGATAATTATGCTAGCTGTTTAAATGACATTGATAGTCTTGCAAATAACCAAAGTGTACTATCTACCATAAATAATTTTGTTCACCCCTTTAACAGTTTTAGGCATTTAGAAACTAGTTATGACGATTATGGTAAAGTAACTTTAAAAATAGAACACATTTACACCAATAATGATATCAAATTAATTGAAGCTAAAGTCAAGGAAATCGAAAAAGAAATTTGGCAAGATACTATGACTAATGAAGATAAAATTAAAGAAGCTCATAATTATATTATCAATAATAGCAAATATGATAGCGATAGAAGTGATAATAATATTGTAAAATACAAATCAGACACTGCTTATGGAACTCTTTTAGAAGGTTATAGTTTATGTGGGGGTTACACTGATGCTATGGAATTATTTTTAGAAGATATGAATATAAAAAGCTATAAAATCTCTTCGGAAAATCATGTCTGGAATGCTGTTTACTTAAACGATACTTGGTATCATTTAGATTTAACTTGGGATGACCCTATTACAACAGATGGTAGTGACATTCTAGAATACAACTTCTTTTTAATAACAACTAGTGAATTAAATGAACTAGAAGCAGAACAGCATAATTATGATAAAAATGTATACAAAGAACTTGCAACTTAAAAATGTTAGGAACTCCTAACATTTTCTTTAAAACTAAACGCTTCTACAATTTTTCTACAAACAACATCAACATTACCTTTATCATCTAAAAAAGTTCTAACTCTCAAAGATTTCCAAGAAACTTTTGAAGTTGGACCCCAAAAACTAAAATATTTAACTTTATATTTTAAAGAACATTCTAAAATTGTATTAAAAATCTTATCAGAATTATTATCACTAACTTTAACTATATCTGACTCTGTAATTTGTAAATCTTTATTAGTTAAAGATAAGTCCCAAAATGCTTCTTCTATTTCTTGAACTTTAACAAATTCATGGTAATGTGATTGTAAACCTAAACAATTTAAAAGTAATAAACCTGATTTTTTCTCTTTCTCTTTAATTTTATTTACAATTTTAATTATACAATCTCTTTTATACTTATTTAACTCATCATATTCATTATAAACTAACAAGGCCTTAGGGAAATATTTTCTCGCTAACACTAACACAGTTAAATAATAATCATCGCCTAGTTTTTCTTTCCATTTAGACTCTCGTAATATTTCCTCATCTTCAAAATTTTCACTAGCGATTTCATTTAATACATCAATACAAGGGAAAAAATCATTTCCATATCTCGAAGCAATACAAGAAAAATAAGAATCTAAAAAACTGGTAATCTGTTCTTTAGAACAATCATCAAGAATTTTCGGAAAATATTTATGCCAAACTAAAGTATGCAGTCTAACTTTCAACATATTCTGTTTAGCAAAAAGAACAATTTTATCTAAATATGTAAAATCAAACACATCTTTATTAATACTTTCATTTTTAAACAAAGGAACATTATTTTTTACTGTTACTCCCATCTTTCCTTCAGCTTCTGGAGTAATAATATCACAATATTTAACTATATTATCATATATATTAACAACTTCTTCATAACTACTTTCTTTAATACCAGGAAAAATAAAATCTTGAGACTTTAAAAATTCTTCTTTCAAAGTATTATACTCATCAATGGACTTAACATTATTCATTATATTAAATAACTCTATTAACTGATAATTAACGCTTACTCCAAGCATAGTTTCATTTTGATCTAAAGACATAATTATTATTTATTCTTCTCCATCATTTTCTTTGCCATCTTTAAAATAAACTTATTAGTAGCAGGTACTTTTTCTCTATCATTTTTTAACCCTAAAGTTTTCAAGGAATTATCAGCATAATCAACACACAAATCAACTCCAGAAACAAAACTAGCCATATCAGAATTTAAGAAAACAATAGGCCCTGCCATTTCCTCACTAGTTGCAAGACGATGAGCAACACCAGTTTCTGCTAAAAGAGCCTCTTCCCCACCAGCCATCTTTTCAAATTCATCTTTCATACCTGTATCAGTTGATCCTGGCATTACATTATTAACTCTAATTCCTATTTTGCCTAATTTAACTGCCGCCATAGCAGCATATTCTGATAAACATCTCTTAGAATACATATAAGCGAAAGTTGAAGGAGAAATCTTGGCAAGAGGTTCTACTACCCTTTCTACTTCTTCCCAAGTATTAACATTTACAATCTTACTCTGCTCTTTTCTAAACTCTTTCCAATTAAGTCCTGCTGTACTAGTAACATAGACAATAGAGCCACCTTTACTCATTCTCTTAGTTAAATATTCTTCTGTAATATAAAAATTAGCCGTATAATTACAATTAAATGTTGTCATATAATCAGTCTTAGATCCAGATAGTCCTGCTACTCCAAAGAAACAGTCAATATGTTCTGGAAGTTTACTAAATAAATTATCTATCTCTTCTTTTTTAGATAAATCACACTTAATAAACTCTTTTATTCCTTTAACTTCACAAGAATTTAAATCGACTGCATAACAAACAGCTCCTAAATCAACTAACATAGAAATAGTTGCTTTTCCCATACCACTAGAAGCCCCTGTTACAACACAAATCTTATCCTTATAACCAAAATAATCTTTCATATAAATCCTACCTTTCTAACTAAAGTATAGAAAAACAAAAGAAAAAAGTAAATAATTTATGAAAAATTAGATACTTTTTTACAGTTTATATTATATAAATTTTTCTTCATATAATAGCACCAATAAGACCAATTATTTTCATTTCTTATTTTTCTTAAACTTATCTTTTGCTTTTTTTGTTTTATCTTCATCAAAATCAATGTCATCCCACTCAAATGGTTTAAGTCCTTTAACAGCTTCACCGGCAGAAATTATTGGACGCTTTTGTTGAAAAAAGCCCTCAGGAAACTTTGTTATGCTTTTCTTTTTCATATAACATTTCCTCCTTATATAAGATTTAGTACAATCAAATATTATCATTAATGTAACAAACAGTCAATATTTTTAAATTCTATTAACAAAATAAATTATAAATTTGTAATTGTATCTTTTGTTTTATTTTTAGTATTTAAACTTATAACTAATTTTATTAATTTATCTAACATATCATCACTTAAACGTCCAATTACTTTATATTCTATTTTATCTTTCTTAAAATAGAATAAATCATCTGCCCTAATATAGCCACTTTTGTTGTTAACATTTCTACCTTTGATTTTATTAGGTACTATCTCTAGATTACTTTTAATTTTTAACTTTCTTTTCTTATGGTTTTCACTGTGAAAACTACACATAATATTAGAGATAAAATCATATGAATAACTCTCTATTATTCCTGCTTCGTCACTAATTACCACAAAAGAGTGTTTTGGAACAACAATACCATTATTATCTTTAAACTCTTTGACGACAATTATGTCTCCAACTCTACACATAGATACCCTCCTTTCTTTAATATTCACACAAGAAGAAATACTTGTGTCTACTATATTATTAACGATATCTTTATTTTTGCTCATTTAATTATTGCACAAAAAAACTAGAGTTTTTACTCTAGTCTCTAATATTTATTACTTATCCCTTAATTCCACCTCTAAAGTAGTAGTTACTTTCTTAATAATATTATCAAATACACTCATAACTTCATCATCAGTTAAAGTTCTACTACTATCCATAAATGTAAGATTATAAGCAATAGATTTTTTATTATTATCAAGCTTTTCATAAACATCAAATACTTTTATATCATTAAGTAGTCTTCCACCAGCTTTTTTAATAACAGATTCTACTTCACTTGAAGCCATATCTTTAGGAACAATAAATGCAACATCTTTAACAATAGTTGGATATTTTGAAGCTTCTTTATATTTTAGCGGTTTAACCTTAGTCATTAAAGCATTTAAAGATAACTCACACACATATACTTCATCTCTACAAGTTTTAGGATGAACTCTACCTACAATACCAATTCTTTTACGATCAAGTAAAATATCAGCTGCGATTCCTGGATGCAAATCATTAACTGTACCTTTAACAAAACTATAACGGTTTTTAAAACCTAAATAATCAAGAATACTTTCGACAATTCCTTTTATTAAATAAAAGTCTACTTTAATAGAGCCTTTCCAAGAATTAACAACATAATTACCTTTCATTAAGAAAGCAATCTTTGACTCTTCATTATAATCTTTATCATATGTTTTAGCAATCTCATAAATATTAATATCATCAACCTTACGAGCTTTATTATAATTATAAACATTTAATAGTGATGGTAATAAACTAGTTCTAATAACACTTTTATCAACACTCATCGGATTAGGCAAAACAATTCTTTCCTTGCTTTCATAATCAAACATACTAGCCATACTAGGTGATACTAAAGTATAAGTTTTAACTTCATTTAATCCTAAACTTCTAAGTCTTTTAGATATTTCTTTACGATATTTAACATCACCTATATAATTTCCATCTCTCATTTCTACTTTAGGAAGAGTCCCTTTAATATTTTGATAGCCATAAAGTCTTCCAATCTCTTCAGCAATATCATTAACATTAGATTCAATATCAAGTCTCCTACTAGGAATAGTTACCCTAAACTTACCATCAGTAATAGTATAAGGAAAATCAAGTCTCTCTAACTCATGAATCATATCTTTTTCATCTATTTTAATACCTAACATTTTATCTACTTCTATTGGATAAAACTCTACAACTTTAGGAGTCTTATCAATATTTTCATAACTAACCATTCCTGACAAAACTGTAGCATTAGCATATTTTTCAAGCAAATGGCAAGCTCTGTTAATAGCATAGTTAGTATATTCATAACTAAGACCTTTACCATATCTTATACTAGCTTCACTTCTAAGCTCTAAGTGACTTGCCGTATATCTAATACTAACAGGATCAAAAATAGCAGACTCAATTAAAATAGTTTTAGTAGTAGGCTCAACTTCAGTAGTAAGTCCCCCCATAACCCCAGCAACACATACAGGTTTCTTTCCATCTGTAATTACAATATCACTAGCTTTAAGAGTTCTTTCCTTACCATCTAAAGTAATTATTTTTTCATCCTCTTTAGCATCTCTAACTAATATTTTATCACCTAGAGAATCTTTATCAAAGAAATGAAGTGGTTGACCAAACTCTAACATAACGTAATTAGAAATATCTACGACATTATTAATAGGTCTCATACCTACTGATAATAGTCTTCTTTTAATAAAATCAGGTGACTCCTTAATTTCAACATTAGTAACCATCTTTGCTAAGTAATAAGGACATTTAGAAGTTTCTACCTTTAATTTAAAATGATTATTAATATTGTCTTTATCTTCGCTATAAGATAAATCAGGTAATTTTACTTTTCTATTTAGTATTGCAGAAATTTCATAAGCAAAACCAATATGATAGTAACAGTCATTATTACGATGTTTATGAATATCTAACTCATATAAAGTATCTTCAAGTCCCAAATACACTAAAGGATCACTCCCTACAACAGCATTGCTTCCTAACTCTTCAATTCCCTTAGCATAATTTTCATCATTTTTCTCTTCAAGACCAAGTTCATATAAAGCACAAATCATACCATTAGATTCTACTCCACGAATCTTACTAGATTTAATTGCAAAATCTCCTGGCAAAACTGCTCCAGGTAAAGCTACTATTACTTTTATACCTTCTCTTACATTAGGCGCTCCACAAACTATTTGTTGTAATTTATCATTACCTACATCAACCTGACATAAATGTAAATGGTCACTATCAGGATGATCTACACAAGATTTAACTTCACCAATAACTAGATTATCTATCTTATTAGTAATAACCTTCTCAACATTAATACCTGCTTCTGTTATTTTAACTGATAATTCATGTAAATCTTGATCACTTATATCAATATAATCTTTTACCCATTCTAAATTAATCATTACTACTAATCTCCTTTCTATCAAATACATGAGCTTCTCTTAAGTCTGTATTATAGAAAACTCTAATATCATTAATACCATATTTAAGCATAGCTACACGTTCTGCTCCAAAACCAAAAGCAAAGCCACTCCATACTTTAGGGTCATATCCACCCATACGAAGAACATCAGGATGAACAACACCTGCACCACATATGGTAATAAATCCTGTATTTTTGCAAAGATTACATCCTTCACCTTTACAATTAAAACAACTAATATCTACTTCAACAGAAGGTTCCGTAAACGGATAATAACTAGGTCTAAGTCTTACCTCAACACTATCTCCAAATAGTTTTTTAAATACTACTTCAAAAGTCCCTTTTAAATCAGATAGAGAAATATCTTTATCTACAAGTAATCCTTCTATTTGCATAAATTGATGAGAGTGAGTTGCATCATCATCATCTCTTCTATAAGTCTTACCAGGACAAATTACTCTAACTGGCTTTTTGCCTTCAGCTTTTAACATACTACGAACTTGTACAGGTGATGTTTGACTTCTAAGTAAGATCTCTTCTCCTTCAATATAGAAAGTATCCTGAGCATCTCTTGCCGGATGTCCCTTAGGTATATTTAACATTTCAAAGTTATATTTATCCTCTTCTACTTCAGGGCCATCAACAACATCATAACCTATTGACATAAAGATCTCTTCAACTTCTTCTATTAATTTTTCTAATATATGAGGAGCCCCAACTTCTACCTTAGTACTAGGTAAGCTTATATCGATAGATTCACTCTCTAATTTTTTATTTAATTCTTCACTCTCTAATTTTTCTTTAATAGAATTATACTTTTCATTAAAATAATTTCTTAGTGAATTAACACCCATTCCAAACTCTTTTTTCTTATCATTTGGAACATCTTTAATCTTGCTATTAAGTTCTGTAATAATACCTTTCTTGCTTAAGTATTTAATATGTAAAAGATTAAGTTCTTTTAAATCTTTAACACTACTTAAATCTTTCTCTATTTCTTTTTTAATATCTTCCATATCCATTTTCTAACATCTCCTTTATCTTAACTAATCTTTTTATATGAGGAACATTTACATCTTCTTTAGGGCAATAATATATAGCTTCAAGCCCTGCCTTTCTAGCTCCTTCTATATCTTTAATATGGTTATCTCCAACCATCACACAATCTCTAGCCTTATAAGGACCACAAGCATGAAGAAATCCTTCTCTACTAGGTTTCATATAATGATCTGCTCCCATAATTTCTTTAAAGTATGAATCTAATCCTGATTTTTTAAGTCTCCCTACATGAGTTTCCCTAAACCAATTTGAATAAACAACATTCTCTACTCCTTTATTATTTAAATAATCAAGTACCTCTACTGCACCAGGATGAATAGCTTCATTAACATTAATCATATAATCAATCCACTTATCAATTAAGTCTGGGCTAATCATAACTCCACTTCTTATACTTAGAAAATCACTAAGTAATTTTTTATTATATCTAGAATACTCTCTTTCATAAGCATTGATTAAATCCCAACGTTGTTTATTAAATTTAAGAAAATCTTCTTCACTTAAGTTTGCCTTAAATAGTTCTTCTTCTTTTGAAAAATCTCCATCTAGAAGTGTTCCACCCAAGTCCCAAATAAATCGTTTAACCATAACTCCTCCTAAAATAAAAAATAACTATAACTTAAGGGCGTTAAAGGAACTAACACTGTACCACCTTAATTTATAGTTATTTAACTATCTTATTAATTTTAACGCAATTAACGCCTATAATTTTGTTATAGGAACTCCTAAGACGAATTCATAAACTATTCTTATCTGTTTCCACCAACCACAGACTCTCTTTAAAGAAATCATTTACTACTACTTCTTAATCACAGCCATTTCATGAATTACTATACCATATTTAAAAGCTTATTGTAAATACTAATAATGTAAATCTTTAGTCTTTTCTGTACAATACTTAGAATCAAGTTCTAAAATTTTATCTCTAGAATTTTGACAAGCTAAATAATAATTGTAATTAGAACCTAAGCCATCAGAACTATGAACTGTATTACCTAGAAATGATGAAAAACTAGTAAGATATTTATCTGATTCTGCTTTTTGGCTTATCAAAGTACAAATATTATCATAACTCATATTTTTACTAGTAACAGCAATTCCTTTCCTAACTCGATCATAATTATCTAATAAAGTATCCGCAAGGCTTGGAGCCACATTACCTACAATATTCAAATCTTCACCAATATTCAGTTTTCTACTAACAAAAGCAAGAGCTTTTAAAGCCATGATTCTAGTTTTAGAAAACTCTTTAGAAACTTCTAAAGTTTCTTTTTTTACTTTATCCAATATTTCTAAATAATATTTTTCGCACGCTTTTAAATCTCCTCTTTCTATTAAAATATCTAAATATGCCTTTGTAGTTTCAACATACAAATCTGCAACTTGATTCATATCTTGCATTTTTATTCCCCCTTCACATAGTTTTTTTCTAAAGATAAAACTTTTTCTCTACTATTTTCCATTTCTTTAACATATCTTTCATTAAACTTACCATCATAGTATTTAGTATTTATTTTCACCTTTAAATCATCCATATAATAAAGACAATTTCTAGCATGAGTTTCGGCATAATATAACTGATCAATTAAAGTATAAATATTTTTTGTCATACTATACTCATGAACAAAGTCAACAGCAGTTAATACTCTTCTATAATTATCAACAGATAAATCAACACTGCGCTTACCAACAAATATCATATCTCTAAAATTTTCACGATTAGGAAAAACATAAGTTAAACCTAAATTAAAATTTAATAATATTTTAGTTCTTAAACTATTCCATTCTTCTAAATCATCCATCGTATCATATACATCTTTATTAATTCCTCTTAATAAATGATCAAGATCAGTAGAAGATATACTAATTTTACTTCTTATTCTATCCGAAACAATATCTTTTCTCATTTTTTGCATTTTTGAAGGCAAATCAAAATCTTCATCCATATTTCTTTCCAAAGTACCATCACCCCTTTATAAAACGCTTTATATTATAACATATAACTGTAATAAAATCAATTTAATACTTGATTTTCAAAATATTTATTATAAACTTTACATTTCTCCTCTAACAAAAGAAAATTACAACATCTATTATAGATATTAATAGGAAGTTTTTTATTTACAATCAAAATATAATTGCTCTTTTAACATCTTTATATATATTCTTTCCTCTTTTGTTTTATTATCTTCCAAAAGTTCTAACATAATAACATTATTTAATGTTACAGGAATCATATTATTAAAATTAATCGCTCCAAGTTCTCCGTTTTTCAACTTAAAGAAATCAATACTATTATGCATTTTTAAATATTTAGTCTTAGGACTAGCAAGCGGTGCGAAATATTTACTCAAACAATACGCCTACAAAAGGTCTATTTCTTTTTCTATCAAAATTATATGGAACTTTTGAATCATATTTTCTTAAATAATCACAATAATTAGAATCAATTTTAACTAAAAGTAATTCTTGTTTCACAAACACTCCTCCTTTACTTAGTTAATTATTATATTAAAGAACAAATGTTCGCAATAAGAAATTTATAAAAACTAGAGTTTTGCATCTCTAGTTTTTTTAAAATCCTATTATGGTCGGAATCACCAGCTTTTTTAAACATAATCTCTTATGTATCCATAATATAACATGCTAAAAATAAAATGTCAATGTCTTTATCTCTAAACTGTCATTAATTCCTTCTCTTTATCCTTATAAAGATTATCTATATCTTTATTATATTCATTAACTAAATCTTGAACATCCTTCATCATGCCTTTTTCTTCATCTTCTGATAATTCCATCTTTTCTATTTTCTCATTAGCTTCATGTCTAATATTTCTAATTACTACTTTAGCATCCTCAGCCATAGCTTTAACTTGCTTAGTAAGTTCTTTTCTTCTTTCTTCAGTTAAAGCTGGTATAACTATTCTAATAGTTTCTCCATCATTAGAAGGATTATAACCAAGATTAGCTGCTATAATTGCTTTCTCTATATCATTCAAACAACCTCTATCAAAAGGTTTAATTAATAATTGAGTTGCCTCTGGAACAGATATAGTAGCAAGACTTTTTAAAGGCGTCATAGAGCCATAATAATCAACAACTACTCCATCTAAGCTAGAAGGATTCGCACGTCCTGCTCTAACAGTTGTAAAGCGTTTTTCTAAGTTATTAAGAGCCCCTTTCATTTTATTTTCTACTTCATTTATAAATTCACTATTCATATCATTTCTCCTCTAACAAGATTTTACTATAAAGAAAGAAAAATATCAATAACTTTACGTTACTATTCACAGCCAAATAGAAAAAATAAAAGAAAGATATCCACAGTTGGATA
>CAMMWS010000008.1:0-44622 GCA_946500695.1 uncultured Mycoplasmatota bacterium
TCTTTAGTGTAGATAAAGATGGTGTAGTTAGTGATGTTAATAAAATAAATAGTTCAGGAAATACTAATACAAGAGAAACTATCGATGAAGTGGTAAATAGTGTTGCAGAAGCAACTAATGCTGGTATTGATTCTATAAGGGATAGTTCTAATGATGGTGTTGAAATAACTGAAAAATTACATGATATAGATGAAGGAAGTGAGATAACAGAGAAATTAACTAATATTGATGATGGTAGTAGTATAACTGCTAAATTAACTTCATCAATTGAACAGTCAATTGATGCTGCTGTTAAAGTTTTTCAAGATAAATATGATATTGCCAATTATTTTAATGATGCTAATCAATTTCTTCTAAATCAATTAGAAATAATTGCTAATACTACCAATAATCAAGAAGTAAAAAAAGCATATGATAAAATGTCCAATGAATCTATTAGAGATATTGACTATAAAGATTATCTTAAATATTTACCTAGAAAAGATAAAAAGACTTATAAAAAGTTACAAATCCTTGATAAAATTGGAAACAGTTATACTGAAACTGAAAAAGACTTGATTCAAACATATACTTTAGCAGCTGGTCCAGCAGTTACAGCATATTTGAGACATACAATTACTAATTTTAAAGGTAGATTTTTTAATGGTAAAAAGAAGTCATCAATTAATGAATATCTAACTAAATCTATAAATTTTACTGGTAAATTTAACGAACTATTTAAATATACTAATGTTGATGAATATGTCCAAGCTATGGATAATATTATTGAAAAATCAGAACCTTTAAAAGATGATATTTTAGTATACCGTGGTGTAGATGCTTTATATTTAGATGGTAATAGAATTAATACTTTTAATATTGGTCAAAAATTTAATGATCAAGCTTTTATGAGTACTTCGCTTATACCTAAAAAAATTTCTAGTACAAGACATATATCCTTAGAAATAGAAGTTCCTAAAGGAACTAAAGCAGCCTATTTAGAAAAGTTTGCAGGTATTAAAAACTATAATCAACAAGAATTATTATTAGGACGTAATAATGAATTTGAAATTATATCCTATCCTAAGATAGATCAAAATACTGGACAAATAAAAATAAGAGCTAGATTAATTCCTCAGGAAGAGTCTATTGTATCAAGTCTTAATTTAGATAAAATTAATAGTAAAAATCAATCACTAAGCTATTATAATAATTTTGTTTCTAAGTCTAGCCCTCTAGCACAAAATCAAATAGATCTTTATGATATTATGAATACGTTTAAAGAAAAAGGGTTATTAGGAAGATTTGAAAGTGAAGTTAGATATTTAAAAAGTAATGATCTTTATGATATCAATATTCCTGAACATAATATAGATCATATTGAAAGAGTGTTATTTTATTCAATGTATATGGGAGAAGAACTAGGATTAAGTAGTGATCAAATGAATATACTAATAGAAGCTGCTAAATTCCATGACTCAGGTAGAGTAAATCTTCAAACTGATACTAATCATGCTGAACTTAGTGCTGTTAAAGCTCTTAAAGAGTTAGAGAATAATTATAGTGAAGAAGAATTAAATAAAATAGCAGCGGTTATAGAGTATCATGAAGCAGGTGATACTAATGCTGATATTAATAGAATATTTAGTAAATATAATATTAGTAATAGTGATGCTAATGATGTATATAAAATTGCTACTATTTTAAAAGATGCTGATGCCTTAGATAGAGTTAGATTCCCAGGTAACTTGAATGAAAAATATTTACGAAATGAACTTGCTACTGAATTAATCAAATCATCTTATCAAATTCAAGAAATACGTGGAAATAAAGAAATAAAAGATAATATGCTTGAACAGAAATATACTAAAGAACAATTAGATAACATTGTAGAATTAAAGAAACTTGGTATTTCTGATCATTTAATTAACTTCTATAATAAATATAATACGAGAAATGTTTATAATATTATAAGAAATATTATAGTAAATGGAGGTAATAATGGATAATTTTAGTTTTGATGATTTAATATTTAAAGATAAAAATGGTAATATAGTTGAAAATAATGAGCAATATATTAAATCTTTACAAAAAAATTCATCTTTTGAAGAAAAATTAGAAGTTGGAGATATTGTTAAATTAAAAGGTGACGATTCTAGTTATGAAGTTATGTATATTGATTATGAAATACCTGGTATAGGAATAGTAGATTATGCTGCTAAAAATATTAGTAGAGATGAAGCTGATTTAACTCTTTTTAATCAAAAAGATATTTTAGAAAAGGTAGATAAGCATAAACAAAATGGTAGATAAAAAAGAAGTTAATAAATATATATATACATCTTTTTCTTATGAGAATAAATTAGTATTAAAAAAAGAGTTAATAAAATATGATGAAGATTTAGTAAAAATGTTAGATAATGAATTATATATATGGCAAAAGATAAAAGAATTGTCGTTTGTTCCTAAAATATTATTTTTTAATAATAAAAATCCTTATTATATAATTTATGAATATATAGATGGTGTTACATTAAATAATTATAAATTTGATAACTTAAATGAGAAAATAGATGTTTTTATTAAAATAATAGAAAACGTAGAAATGTTACATAATCTTTTTATTGTTCATTGCGATTTGAAGCCTAGTAATATTTTAATTTCTAATAATAAGAATATATATATTATAGATTATGGTATTGCTCAATTTGTAGGTGGTAAAACGAATTATGGTAGTGTGTCTTATTGTTCTATTGAACAATTAAGAAAAGAAAAGGTTACATATAATTTTGATATATATGCTTTAGGTATTATATTATATGAAATAATTACAAATAAAAAAGCATTTAATTATAATAATTTAAATGAATTAATAAATGAGAAAAAAAGTGATAATTTATTAATAAGTGATGTTATTGATGATATAAGTGATAATCTTGAACTTATTTTTTATAAAATGATTAATTACAAATATAATAATGTTACTGAGCTAAAAAATGAGTTAATATTATGGAAAAATAATAATTAAATAGATGAAGATATTATACCTTTTATATTGTTATTTAGTTATTCATTTGATAAACTTAAGGTGGTGATATAAATGAAGGAAGAATATAAAGAAGTATATAAAAATAGTTTAATAGAACTATTAAAAAGGGAACTTAATTTAGATAATTTAGATAAAGCAGTAGAAGAGAGTAATTGTTTATTTACACCATCTACTACTTTTGAAAAGTATGGTTATATGAAAGTTTCTAAATATATATATTGTCTTAATAATTTATATTTAGATGAGTTAAATGAAAATGAAAAAATGACAGAAGAGTTTATTAAAAATACATTAAAGAAGGTAATTACAAAAGAAGGGGTAAAAAATATTACCTATTTTGAGCCTACCCCAGAAACTATTATAAAAAATGGTACATTAGTATTCGCTTTTGTTTATGGGAAAAATAAAGAGGAGCAAAGTAAGGAAGAATATATAAATAATATAAGAAAACAAAGAGAAGTAATAAATAATATTAAAGAAAAATTAGAAAAAGAAACATTAGAAAAACTTAATATTGAATGTAAAATGTTAAGTTGTAAGATATTATAGGAGAAGTAGTTATGAAGATAAAGTCAGATATTAGTACAACAAATATTAATTTTAATAATGTATTAAAAAAGGTTAATACTATGACAAGTAAGATAACTAATTATGTTACTGATCAACAAGTTTCTTTTAATGGTGCAAATAAAAGTAATAGCAATTTAGAAACAATAACTCTATGCAGTAGTATATTTGATTCTGAAAATGATAGTACTAGTAGTTTTGGTGGCAATCAGGGAGCATTAATTCAAAATATAGAAAACTATCTTAATGATGAAAATATATGGGAAATAGTAAATAAATATTATCCAGATGCTACAGAAGAAGATTTAGAACTTTTATTTAATAGAATGAATTTTATTGGCTGTAGTTATGTTGCTTCAATTAATACAATATTTCAATACTTTCAAAGTATTCCTAACGGAGAGAGCAAATTTGAGGAAATATTTGGTTTTTCTATGTTAACCTATAAACAGAATTCTCCTGGCGGGGAAACATATTTAGGGTATCGCTATGAATATATGTTTTTAGATTTCTTTTTGTATTATGCCAAAAATGAAAGAGGATTTCAAACTATTGAAGAAGTTTATGGTAATGTAGAAGAGGAAATGAAAATAAGAGATAATGATGCAGCTTTAGATGAAGATGATTTTGATAGAACTGGTATGGTTGGAACAAGCCTTATTGAAGCTGGTAGAGTTCTTTCAAAATATCTTGCAGAAAAAGGTATACAGTTGTCAGTTAATAGTAGTACTATAACAAAAAAAATAATTTTAGAACCAGGTACAGCGGAGTGGGAAAAAAAGAAAAAAGAATTAGAATCGGTTGGATATAATATTCCTGATGATCAGCCTATAATTGAAAATAAAACAGAAAAAATAGATATTAAAGAAGCTTTAAGAGAGGGTAAGTTTGCTATAGTTTTTGCTAATGAATTTACTCTATTTTCTCCTGAAGATTTAGATGGTAATGGAAAACTAGATGATATAGCTTTTGATAATGTTGGAGCTCATGCTATGACAATTGTTGATGTTTTAGATGATGGAAGGTATTTAGTATCAAGTTGGGGTAAAAAATACATTTTAGATCCTAGTATAGACGATACCGGCGAGTTTATTTATGATTATGAAAGATAAATTTTTCTATTAATATTATGCAGAAACAGGTTACGAAGGTAAAAAAAGGTTATGTCAAGACCTTTTTTCTTTTTGTTTACATTTTTCTTGTCAAGTAATTTATTTGTCTAATTAAATATCCTTTATTTTATTTACATTTTTTAACTTTTTGTGTAACATATAATTAAGCAGTGGAGAATTGTGGTGAAAAGTGGGGGATAAATATGTTCATGGGAGAATTTCATCATAGCCTTGATGAAAAAGGAAGAATTGCTATACCATCTAAATATCGTGAAATACTTGGCCAAAATTTCGTTATTACACGTGGTATAGAACATTGTATTTATGTTTATCCAGAAACTACTTTTAATCACATAGTTACAAAATTAGAAAGCTTACCATTCACTAAAAAAGATGCTAGAGCTTTCACAAGATTCTTTATGTCTGGTGCTACTGCCGTTGAACTTGATAAACAAGGAAGAGTTAATATTCCTACACCATTATCTAATTATGCAAATCTATCTAAAAAGTGTGTTATTGTGGGAACGGGAGATAGATTAGAGATATGGGATGAGAATGCATTTGATGAGTTTATGAGTTCATGTAATGATGAAATGTCTGATATTGCTGAAAATCTATTTGAGGAGAAAATATAATGCATGAGTCTGTATTACTTACTGAAGCGATTGATGCTTTAAATTTAAAAGATAACAGTATCGCTGTTGATATGACCTTAGGTTTTGCTGGACATAGTAGTCAGATATTGAAAAGAATAAAAAATGGGTATCTATTCGCCTTTGACCAAGACGAGGAAGCACTAAAATTTAGCAAAGTTAAACTTTCGAAAATAAGTGATAACTTCCAAGTAATTGATTCTAACTTTGTCTATGCCAAAGAAAAATTAAAAGAGCTAGGCATAGAAAAGGTAGATGCTATACTTTATGATCTTGGAGTATCAAGTCCCCAACTTGATGAAGATTATCGAGGCTTTTCATACAGATTTGATGCTCCCCTTGATATGAGAATGGATAAAGATGGTAAAATTACTGCTAAACTTATCGTTAATACATATAGTTATGAAGATTTGAAAAGAATCTTTAAAGAATATGGCGAAAGTAAGGCAGCATCATCTATTGCTAGAAATATTGTCAAGTATAGAGAAAATAAAGAAATTGTAACAACTTTAGAACTAGTAGATATTATTAAAAGTTCTGTTCCTTATAAAGAAAGAATAAAAAAACATCCTGCTAAACAAATATTTCAAGCGTTAAGAATAGAAGTTAATGATGAATTAAATGTCTTAAAAAAATCTCTTGATGATAGTTTATCAATGCTAAATGTTGGAGGAAGAATTGCTGTTATAACTTTCCATTCTCTAGAAGATAAAATTGTTAAACATAAATTTTTAGAAGTAACTAAAATAGATGATTTATCTAAAGGCTTACCTAATATACCTGAAGATAAATTACCAAATTTTAAATTAATTACTAAAAAAGGAATTAAAGCAAGTGACGAAGAACTAGCTCGTAATAATAGAGCTCATTCTGCAACACTTAGAGTAATAGAGAAAATAAAATAATAAAAAGATTGGAGGAATACTTATGGCTACAAGAAAAATTAAAAAACGTGTAAAAATGAGTAGATTTGAACGCCTTATTTATACTTTTGCTCTTGTTCTAGCAGTTAGTGCTCCTTTAACAATCGTTTTCTCTAAAGCAACTTTATCAAAGATTAACTTTGAAGTAGAAAAGGCTAAAAAAGAAATAAATGAACAAACTAAAACTAATGAGAGTTTATCTATGAAAATAAATGAGTTAGCATCACTAGATAAAATAGAAGAAGTTGCCAAAGAACAAGGATTAAGTTATAATAATGATAACATTAAAAATATCGATGAATAATAGGAAGTGGTAAACTTGAAAAGAAAAAAGAGAAGGAAAAATAATATAAAATATAGTAAACTTTTAATAATTACTTCTCTTTTTTTGTTTGCTCTAATGATTGCTAGAGTAACTCAACTTGCTTTAGCAGAAGAAATAGATGACACTAACTTACAAGCTTTAGCAAGAAGGCGAACTACAAAAACAGATATTATAAAAGCAGAACGTGGTAATATTTATAGTAGTGATGGAGAAGCTTTAGCACAAAATGTTTCTTCATACAAGTTAATCGCTTACCTTTCTCCATCTAGGACTACAGATGAAGATAATCCACAACATGTTGTAGATAAAGAAATGACTGCTGAAAAGTTAGCCGGTGCCCTAGGAACTAGTAAAGAAGAAATACTAAAATATTTAAATAGAGAAGACGTTTATCAAACTGAGTTCGGTACTATTGGTAAAGGCTTAACAGAACTTACTAAAAGTGCTATTGAAGAGTTAAACCTACCTGGAATTGATTTTGAAGAGAGCTTTAAAAGATATTATCCTAAAGGAGATTTTGCTTCTTATGTTTTAGGTTATGCTAAAGAAGAAACAACTACCAACGATGATGGAGAAGAAGAAACTACGATGAGTGGTGAAATGGGTATAGAAAAATATTATGACTCTACTTTAAAAGGAGAAGATGGCTCCACTACCTATCAAAAGGATTTACAAGGGTTTAAAATAGCAGGAACTAATGAAATAAGTAAAGAAGCAGAAGATGGTAAAGATATATATTTAACTATTAATAGTAGCATTCAGTTTTTTGTAGAACAAGCTTTATCAGATGCTGAAGCTAATTATAATTACGAGTGGTTTACAATTATGATTGCAGATGCCAAAACTGGTGCAATATTAGCTTCAAGTACTTCACCATCATTTGATCCTAATACAAGAGACATTACTAATTATTTAGATATGAACGTTTCTAGTCCTTATGAACCTGGTTCTACCATGAAAATATTTACTTATATGGCAGCTATGGAACAAGGTGTCTATGATGGTAATGAAACCTATCATTCAGGTGTTTATACAACAACAGATGGTACAGAAATAGGAGACTGGAATAGAGCAGGTTGGGGCGATATTACTTTTGACCGTGGTTTTGCTCTATCTAGTAATGTAGGTGTTATTAACTTAATTGATAGACATTTATCAGCTGATATACTTAGAAGCTATTTTAAAAAGTTAGGCTTCAGTAAAAAAACAGGAATAGAACTTCCTAATGAGGCAACAGGAGATGTTGACTTTAAGTATGAAACAGAAATATTTAATGCTGGATTTGGTCAAGGAATTACTACAACCCCAATTCAAAACATTCAAGCTTTAACCTCTCTTACAAATGAAGGAGTTATGCTAAAACCTTATATCGTAGAAAAGATAGTTGATCCTGATACAGGAGAAGTAGTATATGAAGGAGAAAGAACTGAGGTAGATACAGTTGCAAGCGTTACAACAGTTAATAAAATTAGGGAATTAATGTGGAATACTGTAAATGTTTCTGGTATGACAGGTGCAGGTTATAAATTAGAAGGATATGATTTAATAGGTAAAACAGGTACCGCTCAAATTGCAGATGAAAATGGTGGCGGTTACTTAACTGGAGAATCTGATATTATTTCTTCATTTGCAGGAGTTTATCCTAATAATGATCCTAAAGTAATTATCTATGCTTCTGTTAAAAGACCAGAAGGTGGAAATCAAAGAGTAATTTGGACAGCCATCAAAGATATAGTAGTTAATATAAGTAAATATTATGGAACAGATCCAGATACAACTAGTGAAGAAGAATTAAAAGAATATAGTTTAACATCTTATAAAAATAAAGATGTAACCTCATCAAGATCTGATCTTGAAAGTATGGGGATGTCTGTAACAGTTATTGGTAATGGTAATAAAGTAACAAAACAATATCCTTCCAAAGGTGACAAAGTAACAGAAGGAACAAAAGTATTTTTAGTTACTAATGATAGCAATTTAACTGTTCCTGATGTAAATGGCTTATCAAGTAAACAAGCAGAAGATTTATTAAAGTTATTAGGTATTAGTGTTAAATTAGAAGGAAATGGTTATGTTACAGGACAAAGTATAGGAGCAGGAACAGCAATTACTGATAATATGGAAATAACTTTGACATTAAGTCCAAAATTCTAAAAAGTATAAGTTTAATAAATTGGTGTTAATTTAAGATATGAAAAATGTAAAAGTATAGGTTGAAATTAGAAAATTACCTATACTTTTTAAGTAAAATTAATAAATTACTAATTAAAAAAATGTTAATTATAATAAAATGGGAAAATGTTTATATTTATAGTTTATTTGAAATATTTCAAAACATCTTGTTAAATGGGCTTTAATTATGTATAATTAAAGTTATAGAGTAGAGGTGGTGCTAACAATGGATAGAATATTTACTGGTCTTGATATTGGTAATGGTGAAATAAAAATAGTAGTAGTAAGTGCCGGTAAAACTAGTAATACTGATGATAATAAATATTATGTTTTAACAACTACCTCAGTAAAAACAAACGGTTTAAAGAAAAATACTATTTATGATGATAAAAAATTAAAAAGCTCTTTACTAGGTGCTTTAAAAATAACAGAAGAAAAAATTGGAATGAAAATAAAAGAAGTCATCTTAACCCTTCCTGCCAATAGAGCTAGTATGACTATGGAAAGTGGCCTCGTTAATATAAAAGGAGAAACAGTTAGTGGAAGAGATATAGATGCTGTAATAAAAGATACTGTAGAAGACACTTATGATGATACAAGAGAATTAGTTAGTTGCCTTCCTATTTCCTTTACAGTAGATGATGAAGCAAGCGTTATAAACCCTTTGCAAGAAAGAGGAGATAAACTCTTCTTAAAAGCGGTAGTAGCAACTTCTCCTAAAGAAGAGATATATCCCTTTATTAATATTGTAAGAAGTGTAGGGGTTAATATAACAGATATTATCTACAATACCCAAGCTGATTATTATACTGTTGCTACGAAAGAACTAGACCGTAAGATGGGAGCAATTATAAATATAGGAGCTGATATTACTAGCGTAGGCGTATTCAATAAAGGTATTATGATTAAAAACTCTTATATTCCCGTTGGAAGTAGTAGTGTGGATAAAGATATTGCTTTTGTTTATAAAATAGATTTAAAAGAAGCAAAGAAATTAAAAGAATCATTTGCTTTAACTTCTGCAAGGTATGCTGATAGTAATGACTCTATAACTGTTGAAACTAAAGAAAACAAAAAAGTAACTATAAATCAAATGCAAATATCAGAAGTTATAGAGTCTAGAATAAAAGAAATTTTAAAACTTGCAAAAAATGAAATAAATCGCTTAACAAAAAGAGAAATAAGTTATATAATTGTAGTAGGTGGTATTAGCGAGCTTGCAGGTTTTAACTATGTAGTTGAAGAAACACTGGGTAGAGCCTCTAGTTGCTTTAATATGAACGAAATAGGTGCTAGACACAATAAATATACAAGTGCCTTTGGAAGTTGTAAATATTTTGATAAAAAATGTACTTTAAGAGAAAAAAATATAAATATGTTTAATCTTGATGAAATAGATAATTTTATATCACCTAAAAAGAAAAATATTAATGATAGTATGACAAATAGATTTTTTGGTCACTTTTTTGATAACTAATTAAGGAGGAACTTTTGATGGGAAACGGACTAGAAATGGATCAATTAGCGAAAATAAAAGTAATCGGCTGTGGTGGCGGCGGCGGTAATGCTGTTAATAGAATGGTAGAATCAGGTGTTAAAGGAGTAGAATTCATTGTTGCTAATACAGATTTACAAGTATTAAATAATTCTAAAGCAGATGTTAAAATTCAACTTGGTGCTAATCTTACTGATGGACTAGGGGCAGGATCTCGTCCTGATATTGGAAGAGAAGCAGCTTTAGAATCAAAAAAAGAAATAGAAGATGCTCTAGCAGGAGCAGATATGGTTTTCATTACTTGCGGAATGGGTGGAGGAACAGGAACAGGAGCAGCTCCAGTAGTTGCCGAAATAGCTCAAGCACTTGGAGCTTTAACTGTAGCAATTGTAACTAAACCATTTACTTTTGAAGGTAAAAAGAGAATGGATAATGCCCTACAAGGACTAGCAGAACTAGAAAAGCATGTAGATACTTTAATTGTTATTCCAAATGATCGTTTAAGAGAAATTATAGATAAGACAACACCAATGCTAGAAGCATTTAAAGAAGTAGATAATGTCCTTCGTCGTGGTGTTCAATCAATATCAGATTTAATTGCTGTAGTTGGACTTGTTAACCTAGACTTTGCTGATGTTCAATCAGTAATGAAAGATTCAGGACGTGCTATTATTGGTATTGGTATTGGTATGGGAGAAGACAGAGCTATAGAAGCTGCAGGGCAAGCTGTTTCAAGCCCATTACTTGAAACAAGTATCAGTGGAGCAACAGATGCCATTATCAATATTACTGGTGGAGTTAACTTAACATTATTTGAAGCAGAACAAGCTGCTGAAGTCGTAAGAGCAGCATCAGGCAATGATATTAATACAATATTCGGTTCTGTTATTAATGAGAATTTATCAGATGAAGTTATTGTTACTGTTATCGCTACTGGTTTTAATAAGAAAGAAGAAGGGAATTCTAAGCAACCAGTATTTTCTAATGCAGCTCCTAATAGAAGAAGCAGAGATGAAATATCCTATGTAGCTACAATCCCTCAAGCAGAAGATAATGATGACGATGATGATGGAGAATTATTAGATGATACAGATTATGATTTTCCACCATTCCTAAGAGATAAGAATTTTTAGAGCTTAAAGCTCTTTTCTTTTTCCTTAAATTAATATATACTAAACTTAATTGTATTACAGAAAATTAATATATATAAATGGAGGTGCTGTCTTTTGAAAAAGAAAATTGCAATATTATCTCTACATTTAGGTTATGGTGGAGTTGAAAAGGCTATAACTTCTCTTGCTAATTCTCTTGCTAAACTAGATAAATATGAAATAGAAGTAGTATCTATTTATAATTTATATGGTAAGCCAATTTTTCAATTTAATCCTAAAGTTAAAATAACTTACTTAATTAATACAGATTTACCTATAAGAGTTTCTAAATATAAAGATTTGTTCTTTAAATTCCATTGGTTCCACTTAACAAAATTACTTTTTAATGATTATATTTCTAAATTGAAAATAATAAGCCTTTTTAAAGACAGTATAAATGGTGTTTCTATGTATTCAAAACGAGCTAGTGTTGTAAAAAAGTATTTAAAAGAAACAGATGCCGATATTATAATTTCAACTAGGACATTTCTAAATGAATGGTTAGGTGAATATGGCAAGGAGAATGTTGTTAAAATAGGATGGGAACACAATCATTATCACGGTGATATGAAATATGCAACAGATGTTATTCGAAGCGCTAAAAACCTCGATTATTTTGTCTTAGTGTCTAAAAATTTACAAAAGTTTTATCATAAAAAAATGAAACGTCATAAATGTAAATGTGTTTATATACCTAATGCTTTAGAAAATATTCCTAGAACAAAAAGTCCTCTAACAAGTGAGCATTTAATTTCTGTAGGGAGACTTTCTCCTGAAAAAGGATACTTAGATCTTTTAAAAATATATAAAGATCTAAAAGAAAAAAAATGCACCTGGCACTTAGATATTGTTGGTGATGGTAATGAAAGAGATAAACTTAAGAATTTTATTAAAGATAATAATTTAGAAAATGATGTTACTCTTCATGGCTTTAAAAATAGTAAAGAAATAGAAAAACTAATGCAAAAATCAAGTATTTATATCATGACTAGTTATACAGAAAGCTTTGGTATCGTTTTACTTGAAGCGATGAGTAATGGCCTTCCTTGTATTGCTTTTGATTCTGCAGAAGGCGCTAAAGAAGTAATAACTTCAGGCCATGATGGCTATTTAATTAAACATCGTAACTTTAAAGCTATGGAAAAGAAAATCATAGATTTAACTAAAGATATAAATGCAAGAAAAGAACTAGGAAAAAATGGTAGACGCAAAGTAAAAGGTTATATGAGCGATAATATTTGTGAAAAGTGGGAAAAACTGATTGAAAAGAAGGTATAGGATGAAAAGAAAAGTAATGTTTATATCAAGTACTGGAGGTCATTTAACAGAACTTTTACAACTTGATAGTATTATAAAAAATTATGATTATAGTTTAATAACAGAAAAAACAAAAGCTAATAATAAATTAAAAAGAAAATATAAAAATACTAGTTTTCTTTTGTATGGTACAAAAGATCATAAAATAACATATCCTTTTAAACTCATTATAAATTGCTTTATTAGTCTTTTCCTTTATTTTAAATATCAACCAGATTATATCGTTACAACAGGAGCCCATACAGCAGGACCAATGTGCTCGATTGGAAGAATTTTTGGTAGCAAAATAATTTATATCGAATCATTTGCTAATATAAAAACTAAAACAATTACAGGAACTCTTTTCTATAAATTTCATATTGCTAATCTTTTTATAGTCCAGTGGCGACCTATGTTAAAACTATATCCTAAAGCAACATATGGAGGGTGGTGTTTCTAATGATTTTAGTAACGCTTGGTACACAAGATAAAAGTTTTGAAAGATTATTAAAAGCAATTGATAAAGAAATAGAAAAAGGTAATATTAAAGACAAAGTTTTAGTTCAAGCAGGTTATACCAAATATAAAAGTAAAAATATGGAAATATTTAAAAGTGTTTCTAATGATAGATTAGAAGAACTTATGGATGAAGCATCTCTTATTATCACTCATGGTGGAGTAGGGAGTATTTTAACAGCTTTAAAATATCATAAAAAAGTTATCGCTACACCACGTCTTGCTAAATATAATGAGCATACCAACGATCATCAAAAACAAATAATCGAAGAGTTTGGTAGATTAGGTTATATTCTACCTTTAAAAGATTTAACTAAATTAGATAAAATACTAGTAAAAAGTAAAACTTTTAAGCCTAAAGAATTTAAAAGTAATAATGAAAACTTTAAAGAATTAGTAACCAATTATATAGAAGAATCAAATCATACAAGCTGGTTTAATCGTGATAAATTTGCTATTCTAACTGCTATTATAAACCTATTTATTTTTATAATATTAAATTTAACTGACCTTAATATCTATCTTAATTTTACAATATGTTATTTAATATCGTGTTTATTAATGGCCTTATTTAAAGTGAAAAAAATGTCTAATATTTTTACAACAATTATTTGTTTTTATTTAATAGAAGGATTATCACTATTATTATTAGTTGATAGTTTAGGAATAGATGCTATTCTCTCTAAAGTATTAATTAATATATTAGTAGTAATTATTTATCATTTTTTAGTTAAGAAAAATTAAATTTATGGGGGAATCAGGATGAATATAAATACTATTAAAGAAAAGATAAGAGCGCATAAGTATTATCTTATCGCTATAGTTATTCTTATTATAATTATTATAATTATGTTAATCGCTTTATTGAATAAAGAAGATTCTAACTTTATTAATCCTTATGAAGTAGAAGTTAGTCCTAATGATAATTTCTTATTTTTAGGAGATTCTATAACTGAAGGGTATGCTCTAGAAGAATATTATGACAATTTGCCTGTTGTAAATAGTGGTGTTTCTGGCAATAGAACTACTGATATCTTAAGTGATATGAAATCTAGAGTTTACCAGTATAATCCTACAAAAATATTTATATTAATAGGAATAAATGATTTAAACAGTGCTGAAGATGATATTATTAATACAACTTTTGATAATATTAAAAAAATAGTAGACGAAATTAAAGAAAATAGAAGTGATGCTACAATATATGTTGAGAGTGTTTATCCTGTAAATAATGTTATAGAAAACAGTGTTGCAGGTAATAGAACAAATGACATGATAATGAATTTGAATAAACAAATATCTGAATATTGTGATGATGAAAAGTGTGAATATATAAATTTATATGATAACTTAACAGATGAAGAAGGTAATTTAAAAGAAGAGTATACTTATGATGGCCTTCATTTAAGCAGCTTAGGATATGTTGTTGTTACAAGAGAACTATTGCCATACCTAAATGAATAATAATATATTTTAATAAAATAGAAAGAAAAAGTTTGACGAGAGCATATATTTATGTTAAAATCATATTGTTTGTAGCTTGTTATACCTCATATTGATGGAAAGCTGTAAACCGCATTGAAGAGGTAGAAATTGTTGATTAAAGGACAATACCTTAAAAGCGAGTCTTTAGTTTGAAAAAGGAGGTTAAAAAATGTACGCAGTAATTAAAGTTGGTGGAAAACAATATCGTGTTAGCGAAGGAGATGAAATCTTCGTTGAAAAATTAAATGCTAACGCTAATGATGTTGTTACTTTTGGAGAGGTTTTAATGCTTGACTCAAAAGTTGGTTCCCCTTATTTATCTAATGTCACTGTAGAAGGTACAGTCTTAAAAAATGGTAAAGCTAAGAAAATACGTGTTTTTAAGTATAAGAACAAATCTAGAAGTAACCGTAAAACTCAGGGACATAGACAACCATATACTAAAATTAAAATTACTAAGATTAATGGTTAATTATGATTAGAGTAAAAGTAGAAAAAGAAAAAGGTTATTTTAAAAAGATAAGCATATTAGGACATGCCATGTATGATGATTATGGTAAAGATATAGTTTGTAGTGCTGTTAGTTCAATTGTTACTACAACAATTAACGGTATTCTTACTATTGATAAAAGTACTATTACTTATCTAGCTAGTAGTAAAGGCTTAACTATTAAAGTTTTGAGTAATGATAGAGTAACACAATCACTACTTAAAAATATGTTAAGACTACTAAAAGAATTAGAATTAAAATACAAAGAAAATATAGAGATACAGTAAGGAGGGACTAAAGTGGAATTTTTAAAGTTAAACATACAGTTATTCGCTCATAAAAAAGGACAAAGTTCTACATCTAATGGACGTGACTCTATTGGACGTAGATTAGGAGCGAAAGCTGCTGATGGAGAATATATAACTGCAGGAAGTATTATCTATCGTCAAAGAGGAACTAAGATATTCCCAGGTGTTAATGTAAAACGTGGTAATGATGATACTTTATATGCAACAGTAGATGGAATCGTTAAGTTTGAACGTAAAGGAAGAGATAAGAAACAAGTTTCTGTTTATCCAGTAAGTGAATAAATAGTGGCCTAAGAAGAGTATCTCTTCTTTTTTTCTTTTCTCTATGGTATAATACAGTTATGTTTTAGAGGGGATGTGTTAACATGTTTGTAGATGAAGTAACACTTAAAGTAATCGCTGGTAATGGTGGAGATGGCTGTACTGCTTTCCGTCGTGAAAAATATATACCTATGGGAGGACCTTATGGTGGTAATGGAGGACATGGCTCTGATATTATCTTTAAAGTAGATGAAGGACTTCATACTCTTTTAGATTTACGTTATCAAAAAGAGATAAAAGGTAAAAAGGGGGAGAATGGTAAAGGTAAGAATCAACATGGTAAAGGGGCCGAACCTTTAGTAGTTAAAGTACCACAAGGAACTGTTGTAACTGATTTAGATACAGGCCTTATTCTTGCCGATTTAAAGGGTAAAAATGATGAAGCTCTAATCGCTAAAGGTGGAAGAGGAGGCCGTGGTAATACTGCTTTTAAAACTCAAACTAATACCGCTCCCAACTTCTCTGAAAATGGAGAACCAGGAGAGGAGAGGACTATTAAAGTAGAACTTAAACTTCTTGCCGATGTTGGTCTTGTAGGTCTTCCTAGTGTTGGTAAAAGTACTATTATTTCTAAAGTGAGTAAAGCTAAACCTAAAATAGCAGAATATCACTTCACAACACTTAAACCAAATCTTGGTGTAGTTCGTGCATCTAATGGTAAAACTTTTGTTATGGCTGACCTACCAGGGCTAATAGAAGGAGCGAGCATTGGTGAAGGATTAGGAGATAGATTCTTAAGACATATTGAACGTACCAGAGTAATACTGCATGTCATTGATATGGCTGGTACTGAAGGTCGTGATCCATATGAAGATTATCTATTAATAAATAAAGAACTAGAAGAATTTAATAAGAAACTTCTTACTAAACCTATGGTTATTGTTGCTAATAAAATGGATATGCCAAATGCTAAAGAAAATCTTAATAAATTTAAAGCTAAAGTAAAAGATAAGAAAATCTTTGAAGTAACCGCTTTAACTAGTGATGGACTTAGTAAAGTAGTAGACTATCTAAGCGATTTATTAGATACTATTAAGAATGAGAACCTTTATGAAGATGATGTATTTGAGTCTCATGTCTTATATAAGTTTAAAGAGGAAAAGCCATTTACAATTGATAAAGTTGGGGAAGACTTTGTAATTAAGGGCGAAAAAGTAGAGAAACTATTTAAAATGACTAAATTCACTGATGAAGGTATCAAAAGATTTAGTAATAAACTAAGAAAAATGGGCATCGATGAAGAACTTGAAAAAATGGGGGCAGTTGATGGGAATATGGTTAGAATATTAGATTTTTATTTTGAATACCGCAAATAGAATGCTAGATTTAGATAGAATCTTAAATCCCGAAAAACGCTTTTTAGAATATCAAGACTATCTAATAGATTTAATTGCAAGTTCCTATCATAAAGGATCTAAAGATTTAATCGCTCACCGCATAAAAAATGCTCTTTACTTCTTTGATTCCTTACCACCAGTTGCTTTTAAAACTTTAAAAGATATAGGATATAATCCTAAAACACATAAAGAGTTATTTGAATATTATGTTTTAAACAAGGATTATCATCTGGCATCTACAACAGTTAGAAAAAGCTTTGCAAAAGATACAGATTCTTATCTAAGAGAAATGTTACAAATAAATAAGAAATTTTATAATCAAAATAGAAATGCTATCTTAGGTTTACATTTTGAATCTTTCTCTAAAGGCATAAAAGAAATTATTAAAGATTCTAACATTGATAAAGAAATAAGGGATGCCTTTGTAGAAATACAACAAGACTATCTTGATACTTGTAAAAGTATAGGCTTAACACCTTTAGTCGATGAAAAGGAAATACAAAGTTTTTTAGAGTTTGAAGAAAGAAGAGAAAAATTAATAAAGCAAAATATAATTAATGAAACTTTATTCGGTCAAAAAATACTTTCAAGATTAGAATCATTTAAAAACTTATCTTTAATTGCTAAACTTGCTATGGCAACAGGGATAATATATCTTGATGATAAAGAAAATGCTACCACTTTAAGATATAAAGTGAGAAAAGATACTAATGTAACTGTAGTATCATTGCCCGTTCTTAAATTAAGGTTAACTGAAGGACTAGACCTTATAACGCTTCATGAGTTAGTTCATGTAAGTGAAATGACTTTAACAAATAAATCATTCCTTAATGATGGTGTTTATTGCTGTTTTAATGAATTTAGATCCCAAGATAAAGCTCGAAAACTTTTTGAGAAATTAAGAAAAGATAACATTCATATCTTTGATCAAGACGATAATAATGATACTAAATATAAAAATAATTATGACTATTTTATTCCTTATATTAGATCACTATTAGATGACTATCAATATCTATTTGATTATTGTGGTCTTGCTAATAGAATGTCGCCTTTATATAAAACTTTTAAAAGAGAGAATTTTATCGCCTTGTGTAACCATTTAACAACACTTTATGAAACTACTGTTTCTTCTGATATTCCTTTAACGGAAGAAAATTTAAATATTGATTTATATTATGAACAATTAGACAAGATGAAAACATATGCTAAAAGAAAAAAGATTTACAATAAAATAAATCTTTAAGTTGTTTTAAAGATACAACTGTGTTATTATTTACCTAGGAATACTTAGTTGTTTAGGTACTATCCCCATAACTTATATTTTCATAATGTGAAAGGGGAGTTGATAATATGAGAAGACTTGAAAGATTTCTATGTTATATCATATTTTCACTTATTTTCGTAATAATAGTTTTATTATTTATGTTAATAAAAATAGTACCTACTCCTTAGAGTGGTACTAACCAAACAATAACAGGGTAGTACCTAACAGCTCAAAGCTAGGTATTCCCTTTTTATAATATGTAAATTTCTTTTACATATTCATATTATCATAAATAATTAATTTAAGCAAGTAAGGATCTGATATTATGACTTTAACTATAGATAACGAAACCTATAATTTAGAAATAGTAAAGAAAAGAACTACTAAAAATATTTATATTAGAGTTAAAGATGACTTAACTATTTATGTTACTTGTAATACCTTAACACCTAATAAAAAAGTAATGACTGTAATAGAAGATAATTATGATTCTATTAGAAAAATGATAAAAAAAGTTAAAGAAAAGATAAAATTTAATAGTGAATTTTACTATTTAGGTAAAAAATATGATATTATATATACAGAATTTTGTGATTTTAAATTAGGTGAAGAGAAAGTTTTTATTAGTAGAGACTTTAATCTAGATAAATGGAAGAAAAAAGAAGCTCTTAGAATCTTTAGTGAACATTTAGAAAAGTGTTATAATAATTTTTCAAGAAGAATACCTCATCCCACCCTTAGACTTAGAAAAATGACTTCAAGATGGGGTGTTTGTAATATTAAAACCCATGTTATAACCCTTAATACAGAATTACTTACTAAAGAAATAGGTTGTCTAGATTATGTTATTTATCATGAATTAAGTCACTTAGTAGAAGCTAATCATTCTAAAAAATTCTGGGCTGTAGTAGAAGAAAATTGCCCTGATTATAAGAAGTGGAGAAAATTAACTAATAAATATGGAGAAGAGGAGTAAAATGGTTATAACTAGTTTAGATAATGAGAAAGTCAAGTACTATTATAAATTACAGAAGAAAAAGTATCGTGATCTTCATAATGAATTTATTGTAGAAGGAGAACATTTGGTCTTAGAAGCTTATAAAACTGGTATGTTAAAAGAAGTCTTATTAGAAGAAGGCGTTGTATTACCACTTGATGTAGAACAAGTTGAAGTATCTAAAGAAGTACTAAAAAAAATAAGTGCCTTAAATTCTCCTCCTAAGATAATAGGTTTATGTGAAAAGAAAATAGATACAACTATAGGAAAAAGAATTCTTATTATTGATGAAGTACAAGACCCTGGAAATATGGGAACTATCATAAGAAGTGCCGCCGCTTTCAATATAGATACTATCGTAATAGGAAGTAATACTGTAGATGTTTATTCGCCTAAAGTAGTAAGAGCGACCCAAGGGATGCTTTTCCATGTTCCTATAGTATTCTATTCTATTGATAAATTAATTCCTATTTTAAAAAAATTGCAAATACCAGTTTATGCTACTAATGTTAAATACGGTATAGATGTAAAGAAACTATCTCAAGAAGAAAAAAGTACCTTCGCTCTCATTATTGGTAATGAAGGAGGCGGTGTTAATCCTAAGTATTTAGAAGCAAGTGATAAATTCATCTATATACCTATGAATAGTGTTGTTGAAAGTTTAAATGTTGGAGTTGCAACTAGTATAATTTTATATGAAATGGATGAGATAGATGACTAAGATATATGTTGGTAAAATAGTTAATACTCATGGTATTAAGGGTGAACTTAGAATAAAAGACAACTTAACTACCAAACAAAGAGATGAAATATTTAAAATAGGAAGTAATTTAATTATAGATGATAAGGCCTATAAAATAACTAGTTATAGAGTTCATAAAGATTATGATATGGTTACATTTCTAGGATTTACTAATATAAATGAAGTATTATTCTTGAAGGGTAAGAGCGTTTATAAATCTAAAGATGAGATTAATCTTAAAGATGAAGATATTTTAGATAGTGAGCTTATTACCTATAAAGTCATTGCTACTAATAAAAAAGAAGGTAAGATTCTTGATATAGAAGAGACTGGTAATAATTATAAGATACTTAGATTATTAATAAATAATAGAGAAGAATTAGTACCATATCATAAAGATTTTGTGAAAATAGATAGCAATAAAAAAGAAGTTATAGTTAAACTTCTATAGGAGGGAGTCATGAAAATAGATGTATTAACCTTGTTTCCTGATATGTTTAATAATATATTTAGTGAATCTATTATTAAAAGAGCCTTAGATAATAATTTAGTAGAGATTAATATTCATAATATTAGAGATTATAGTAAAGACCCTCATAAAAAGGTAGATGATACTCCTTATGGGGGAGGGGCTGGGATGGTTTTGATGTGTCAACCGATATTCGATGCTGTTAAAGATTTAAGAAGAGATAATTCTAAAGTAATATTATTAACACCTAGTGGTAAGTTATATAAGCAGTCTATTGCTTTAGATTTATCTAAAGAAAAACATCTAATATTAATTTGCGGTCATTATGAAGGTTTTGATGAGAGAATAAAGACAATCTGTGACTTAGAACTATCTATTGGAGATTATATCTTAACAGGAGGAGAGATACCTGCTATGGTCATAATAGATTCTATTACAAGACTAATAGATGGTGTTATAAGAAAAGAAAGTTATGAAAATGAATCATTTACTGATAATTTATTAGACTATCCAACTTATACAAAGCCTAGAGTTTACGAGGGTTTATCTGTTCCTGATGTCTTAGTTAATGGAAATCATGAAAAGATAAATAAGTGGAGAAGAGAACAACAAATAGAGATGACTAAGAAGAATAGACCTGACCTATTAGAAGGAGATGATTCATGTGAATAATTATTTAGTAATAGAAAAGAGTTTTACTTATAATGGAGAGTTAACTTTAGGAAAAGAATTAACTATTAAGTCTCATGATAATAAAGTGTCTATATATAGCCTAGAGATACAAAAAGTATTTATTAGTAATAAAGTATATAAAAAATATTTAAAACTCTTAAAGATGGTAAACTTTTACTTAAATAGTGATGATGATACAGGTACTGCTTACCATGAAGCTTTAAATGAAATAGAGAAGTTTAGACAGCTTGTAAAAAATAAATATAGAGCTTATCTCTTAGAAAAAACTTTAAAAGAAATGTCTTTAGAATTAAGTAAAAAAGTAATGGAAGCCAAAAGAAGATTAATATTTATTGAAACTAAAAACTATGATTATACCAATGAAAATAGACGTAGTAGATAACTTATTAGAAGGGTAGTGTTTACATGAAGATAGAATATAACTTAATTAAAACCGAAAAAAATACTAAAGCAAGACTAGGTACAATAAAAACTAATTATGGAACAGTAGAAACACCTATGTTTATGCCCGTAGGGACAAAAGCAACTGTAAAGGGATTAAGCCCTGAAGAAGTAAAAGAAACAGGGGCAGGTATTGTTCTTGCTAATACTTATCATTTATGGTTAAGACCAGGAGAAGATATTGTTAATAAAGCTGGTGGACTTCATAAATTTATGAATTATGATGGACCAATCCTTACTGATAGTGGTGGTTTTCAAGTATTTTCTCTTGCCAAAAATAAAAAGAAAGACATTACTGAAGAAGGAGTCCATTTTAAAAGCCATATCGATGGTAAAAAATTATTTTTAACCCCTGAAAAATCAATTGAAATTCAAAACAAATTAGATAGTGATATTGCAATGAGTTTTGATGAGTGTCCTCCTGCTAGTGCAACTTATGAATATTTAAAAAATAGTGTAGAACGTACTATTAGATGGGCTAAAAGAGGTAAAGCAGTACATAATAATCCTAATCAATCTTTATTTGGTATAGTTCAAGGTGGAGCATATGAAGATTTAAGAAAATATTCTGCTATCGAAACAGTTAAGCTAGATTTTGATGGCTACAGTATTGGTGGAGTTGCAAATGATGGTGAATCTAAAGAAGATATGTATAAAGCGATAGATTATTCTATTCCTTATTTACCAGAAGATAAAGTAAGATACCTAATGGGAGTAGGAGAACCTATTGATATAATAGAAGGAGTAATTAGAGGTGTAGATATCTTTGATTGTGTCCTACCTACAAGAATAGCAAGACATGGACAGGCATTTACAAGAAATGGCAAAATTAATTTAAATAATGCTAAATATAAGGAAGACTTTACTCCTATAGAAGAATCTTGTGACTGTTATACATGTAAGCATTATACTAAAGCTTATATAAGACATTTACTTAATACTGGAGAAATGTTAGGAGGAAGACTTCTTTCTATTCATAACATTAGATTTTTAATAAAATTAACAGAAGAATTACGAGAGGCGATTAAAGAAGATAGAATCTTAGAATATAGAGAAAAATTTATTAAAGAATATAAAAATAAATAACGTAAATTGTAATGATAAATACTTTACATGTTAATTTACTTTGTGTTATCATTAAATCAATATAAACATCAAAATTCTTGATGTTTTTTCTTTCATAACTTATAATTTCTATAGAAAGAAGGTACATATTTATGTTAATAATAGGTTCACATGTAGGATACAAGAAAGACACTGGTTTAGTTGGAAGTGTTAAAGAAGCTTTAAATTATAATGCTAATACCTTTATGTTTTATACAGGAGCTCCGCAAAATACTATTAGAAGTAGTATTGATTTAGATAATGTTAAGAAAGCTTATGCTTTGATGAGTGATAATGGTATTGATAAAAATAATGTAATAGTTCACGCTCCATACATTATTAATCTTGCTAATGGTGATGAGAGTAAATTTAACTTCTCATGTAACTTTTTAAGTGAAGAGTTAAAACGTGTTAATACATTTGGTTTTAAATATTTAGTATTACATCCTGGAAGCCATGTAGGAGAGGGTGTTGAAACTGGTATTTCTAACATTATTAAAGCTCTTAATCTTGTTTTAAATAAAGATAACAGTGATGTAATGATTTTGCTTGAAACTATGGCAGGTAAGGGTAGTGAAGTAGGTAGAAACTTTGAAGAGATAAAAGCTATTATAGATGGAGTTACTAAGAAAGAGAGAATTGGTGTTTGTATTGATACATGTCACTTAAATGATGCTGGTTATGATTTAAATAATTTTGATGAAGTAATAGAATCTTTTGATAAAATTATTGGTATAGATAAAATTAAATGTATTCATATAAACGATAGTAAAAATTCAATAGAATCTCATAAAGATAGACATGAAAATATAGGTAAAGGAACAATAGGATTAGATACCTTAATGAAAGTAATTGATTGTGATAAATTAAAAGATGTTCCTAAAATATTAGAAACACCTTATATAGATGGAAAAGCTCCATATAAAGAAGAAATAAGTTTAATTAGAAGTATTAGTAAGCAGTAACAGTACAAGTAGTATTAGGTATTTCATTAATAGTGTAAACTACTTCATTAGTACTAGTATCTCTACAAGTTAAATTAATACTATAACTTTCTTTTTTTCTTTCTTTAGTATATCTAATTGTCGCATTAGAGCAATCTATATTTTCTTTTTGATAAGCACTTATTAAATTAGCACTAACTAAATCCCTATAACTAATATCAACACAACCCGTAAAATTTAAAGTACCAAGATTTGTTATATCTTCTCCTTCTCTTCCTACAAAAATTTCAGTCGCTTCCACTAAAGCATCAGCATAATATTGATATTGTTTTTCTTCATTATTATTTACTAAAGCAGTTATTGATGGTACCACTAATAGTAATATTAAAGCCATAATAACTATAGTAGCAATAAGCTCGATTAGAGTAAAGCCATACTTATTCATAACAATCACTCCTATGATAGATTATATCATAATTTTAGTGCTTATAAATATGTATTCTTTAAATTCATAATAAGAGTTGACACACCACTATATATCTCATCTCTAATATTACCTTTTAAATTTAATAAAATACTATTATCTCTTAACAGAATATTATAATTTTCTTTTAAAAAATTACAAATAACGATTGCTTCATCTTCTGTAGGATAAATGTTTTTACTTTCTAAATATCCCATTACTAAATGAGGATTTAATATTTTAATATTATTTTTAATTATTCTTTCTATCAAAATTATCACCTTTCATTAATTTATATGTAGTAAAATAAAAATTATGTGATAAACTAGTAAAGAAAGAAGGTGTTGTAGTTATGAGAATAAAACAGAAAGTAAACAAAAAAAATATTAACAGAAAAGATAGAAAATACACCGTTAATGGCTCAACCTATAAAAAACGATTTCTTTTTTTAGGAAGTGTTTTAGTAATTTTATTTTTAGTAATAACCCTTCGTCTTTATCAGGTAATGTTAAGAGAACAAACTCACTATGAAGAAGAACTTACCACTCTTGCTACTACGATAGTAGAAGGAGATAGTTCGCCAAGAGGTAGAATATTAGACCGTAATGGTAAAGTAATAGTAGACAATAAAGCTGTTAAGACTATCTATTATAATAAAGATAATGATAGAGGAACTGAAGAAGAAATAGAACTAGCTTATAAAGTATCAGCACATTTATCTTTAGATTATGATGAATTAACAGATAGGAATAAAAGAGAGTTCTTTGTCGCTAAAAATAGTGATAATATGAATGATAGAATCACGGAAGAAGAATGGGAAAAGTATGAGCAAAGAAAACTAGATAGTGATGATATTTATGAACTTAAAATAGAAAGAGTAACAGATGAAGAATTATCTTCTTTTACTGAAGAAGATAATAAAGCTAGTTATTTATATTATTTAATGAATAAGGGATATTCTTATGATGATAAAATTATTAAAGATGATGATGTAACAAACGAAGAATATGCTTATATCGCTGAAAATAATGAAGACTTACCTGGCTTTAATACGAAACTTGGTTGGGAAAGAGTTTATAATTATGGAGATACTTTTAGAACTATTTTAGGTAATATTGGTACTATTCCCAGTGAAGAAAAAGATGAGTATCTTGCAAAAGGATATTCTTTAAATGATATAGTAGGTACCAGTTATATAGAAGAACAGTATGAAGAATACTTAAAAGGTACCAAAGCAATTTATAGGACTATCAATTCTCATGAGTTAGAACTTGTTAGTGAAGGTAAAAGAGGTAATGACATAGTTCTTACTATTGATATAGAACTACAACAACAACTAGAGTCAATATTAAATGAAGAAATATTATCTACAAAAGGACAAGCTAATACAGAGTATTATGATAGAAGTTATGCTGTAATACAAGATCCAAACACTGGAGAAATACTTGCTATGGCAGGTCGTCAAGCTGTAAGTGATGGTAATGGAGGCTATAAAACTGTAGACTGTACTACTGGTATTATGACTGACCCAATGACTAGTGGTTCTGTTGTCAAAGGTGCTAGTATGTTAGTAGGGTATAATACAGGAGCAATTACTATAGGGGAGTATCAAGTAGATGAATGTATCAAAATAGCAGGAACACCACAGAAGTGTTCTTGGAGAACTTTAGGTAGGATTAATGATATAGATGCCCTAGCTTTATCTAGTAATGTCTATCAGTTTAAAACAGCCATGAAAGTAGCAGGAGCAACTTATGCTTATAATCAACCTTTAGTAATTAATGAAGAAGCGTTTGATATTTATCGTAATACGTTTAAAGAGTTTGGTCTTGGCGTAAAAACAGAAATAGATTTACCAGTAGAATCTTTAGGATATACTAGCAATAATAAAGCACCAGGTTTACTTCTTGATTTTGTTATGGGTCAATATGATACATATACTCCAATTCAATTATCACAATATATTTCAACAGTCGCTAACGGTGGTAGTAGATTACAACCTCATCTTTTAAAAGAAGTTCACGCTGCAACTGATGATGAAAGCTTAGGAGAAACAATATATACATTTGAAACTAATGTTTTAAATACTGTTACTACAAAACCAGAATATTTAAATAGAGTTAAAGAAGGCTTTTATGCTGTTATGAATACAAGCTATGGTTTAGGAGTAGGTTATATAGATGACTCTCATGATCCTTCTGGTAAGACAGGAACAAGTCAAAGTGCTAAAGATACTAATGATGATGGTATTAATGATACAGATACTGTCTCTACTGCCTTTGTTGGTTATGCTCCATCAAACAGTCCTAAAATGTCTATTACAGTAACTAGTCCTCATTCAACTTGGGAAAATTCAAGAAATAGTTATTCTACTCTAGTAACAAGAAGAATTAGTAAAAGAGCAAGTGATGCTTATTTTGCACTATATCCTTAGAATAATTTATCGCCTTTTATAATAAATTATAAAGAGGTGGTTATTACGAAAAAGGTAATAGAAGCTACTTTAGTCATCGCGCTTGTTCTTTTTTCTTTTTATTATACTGAGAAAGCTATCGTTTTATTAGAATCTAATGACCCCATTATGAAAGAAATAAAGAATAATAGCAATACTAAAGAAGAAGAGGCCATTAATGCTAAAGTAGATGGAGATTATTTAATACCAGGATACAATGGCCTTGTGGTAGATACAGAAGAAAGCTTTTTTAAGATGAAAAGTTATGGTAGTTATAATGAAGCTCTTTTGGTATTTGAAGAAGTAACACCATCTATTTCTATCGATGATTATTATGATAAATATATTTCTAGTGGTAATGGCATTAGTACCAACATTGCTTTAGTTTTTCCTGTAACTACTAATAGTTACAATGATAATGTAATAAATATTTTAAAAGAAATGGGAATAGTTGCAACTTTCTTTATTGACGGAGAATATATTGATAAAAATACATCTTTTGTGACTACAGCAGTGGCAAATCAAAATGAAGTAGAAGTATTAAGCTATGATAATAGTTATGATGAATTATTATTTAAAGGCTCTATTGATAAAGTGAAGACACTAACTAGTACTATTCCAAAATACTGTTATGCAACTTATGATAATGAAGAAATATTAAATTTATGCAGCAAATTATCTATGCATACAATTATACCTACTATAAAACTAGAAAATAATATATACAGTAATGCCAAAGGAAACCTTAGAAGTGGGAGCATTATTAGTGTAAGTCTAACAGAAAGTAATATGAATGAATTAAAAATATTAATTAACTATATTAAACAAAGGGGGTTTACTCTAGTTACATTAGATACTCTATTAAATGAAGCAAGGTATGAAAAATAAATAAAAATAATTTGACAACTCAATAATTTGTAGTAAAATAATATTTATAAATACGTTATTAGTTAGGGACCCGGTAAAAGAATCCTTTTAATCTTAGAGACTTAACGGCTGGTGAAAGTTAAGAAAAGCTCTTTTATTACTACCTTAACGAGTAGAATTATGCAAAGTAATTCCGGTTAATGCCGTTATTTAAATTAAGTTAAAAAAGGATGGTATCGTGTAGTGTAAAGCACTCCTAGCGGTATCATCCTTTTTATTATATAAGTCATGGGGAAGATATTATGAATATAATAGAACTATTAGAAAATTTTTTTAAGAAAAATAATCAAGCTGTAAGTATTAGTAGATTGTATAAAACATTAAAAATACAAGATAGTGATAAAGATGCTTTTTTAGATGCTTTATTCGAATTAGAAAAAGCAGGTAAAATAATTTATCAAGACAATATGTATATAAAAGTTCCCCATAACTCAGATTTATATCATGGAAAACTCCAAATATCTAATAAAGGTAATTTTTATATTAGTATAAATAAAAGTAGCAGAATGAATATTAAAAATTTTAGGCAATATAGATTAAAAAAAGACGATACTATATATGTAGTAAAAAGAGAAAGTAAAAGAACAGAAACTTATAAAAAGTATTTTGAAGGAGATATTATTAGGATTGTAACAAGAGAATCTTTGCCTAAAGATAATTATCTTGCTAAAGGTATAATAAAAAAAGAGTATTTATCAGGAAAATATTATATTCAAGTAGAAAACAAAAAATATTATATTAAAAGTAAAAATATGAGAAGTGCTTATCCAGGAGATTTAGTTTCTATACATTTAGGCACTAAAGGTTCTTTAGACGAAGTTAAAGTTTTAAATATTATTAAAAGAAAAAATGATACTCATATATTTAAATGTATAGAGCATGAAGGAGTTAAAAAATGGCTTCCTTTAGGAACAACATATTTTGAGATAAGTTCTATTCCTAAAGAAGAATATGAATCTGGTTCTTTAGTTTTAGCATCCTTAAAGTTTAAAGAAGGAAAATATTACCTTGATATAAAAGAAAAATTAACATCTAGCTATAATGAAGCTACTATAAATAGTGCTACAGAGAATAAGTTTTCTTTGGAGTTTGATAACCAAATAATTAAAGAAGCAGAAAATATTCTTTTCTTAAATCATAAACCAGATTCTTCTAAAAGAAGAGATTTGCGAAACTTAGTTACGGTAACAATTGATTCCCATCATGCCAAAGATTTAGATGATGCCATTAGTTTAGAAGAAAAAGGGGGACTTTATTACTTATATGTCAGTATAGCCGACGTTTCTTCTTATGTACCTTTTGAATCACCATTGTTTAATGAAGCCACCAAAAGAGGGACAAGTGTCTATCCGCTTGATGCCGTAATACCTATGTTTCCTCAAAAAATATCTAATGAAATTTGTTCTCTTAATCCTCGTACAGATAAATTAGCTTTAACCTGTATGATGAAAATAGATGTAAATGGTAATGTTTTAGATTTTGAAATATTCAATAGTATAATTAATAGCAACTATAAAATGAGTTATGATAGTGTCAATAATTTGTTATCAGGTAAAGAATATGATTATGATTATCTTCCATTCTATCAACTATTATTTAGGATGCAAAGACTTTCTAATATTATTCAAAATAAGCGAATAGAAAATGGTTCCTTATTTTTACAGACTAGTGAATATGGCTTCAATATGGATGAATTTAGTAATCTCTTGTCTTTAGAAGGAAATGAAAAAGGTCCTGCTCAATCAATAATTGAAAACTTTATGATTATGGCTAATAAAACTGTTGCCGACTATGCCTATTACTTAGAATTACCATTTGTTTATAGGAATCATGAACCCCCAACTAATATAGAATTAGATAAATTAAAAAGTAATCTAAAACATGAAAAAGTAGTAATTAACAGATTAAATTCTATAACTAATCCCAATATTTTAAAGAAAGTACTTGTAAGTATTTTAACAAATGCAACCAAAGAAGAAGCTACCTTCATTTCTGAAATAGTGTTAAAGTCAATGACACGAGCTTATTATGATAATAAAAGTATAGGACACTATGGTCTTGGATTAGATAGATATGCAACCTTTACTTCGCCAATTAGAAGAGCACCAGATCTATTAAATCACTATGCTTTAAATGCCATTCTTAATTATGACAAAGATGGAGAAGTAGTACTGGAAACATTACAAAAAGAGTTACCTAAATTATGTGATCATTTGACAGAAAGACAAATAGCTGCCGAAAATGTAGAAAAAGAAACAAGCTATACTATGTTAAAAGAATTATCCAATACGGCTTTAGTTGGAAGACTATCACAAGTAATTCAAAACTGTGCTTTTATAAAGCTTGAAGACAGTGTAATGGGACTAATTCATACTAGCGATAGATATGCTATTAGTTTAAAAAGACAATGTTTAATTGATAGAAAAGAAAAGAAAACTTATAATATAGATGATACAATGTCCTTAAGAATATGTAACGACAAAAACATTGCTAGTTTTATACCATTAGAAATAGAAGAAAAAGATAAAAAACTAATAAAAAGGAGAGATGAAATATGATAAATATTAAAGAAAGTGAAAAATTAATGCCACTAAATCATTCTTGTGCGCATTTATTAGCAGAAGCAGTTAAAAAGTTATACCCTGAGGCAAAGTTCTGGGTAGGACCTGTAATAGAAGACGGTTTTTATTATGATATTGACCTAGGAGATAAGACTCTAACAGATGATGATTTACCTGTTATCGAAAAAGAAATGAAAAAAATTGCTAAAGGTAATAAAAAAATCATTCGTCATGAGTTAACTAGAGAAGAGGCTCTTGATAAATTTAAAGATGATCCTTATAAAATAGATTTAATTAATAATATGCCAGAAGATGAAGTAATTACATGTTATACCCAAGGAGACTTTACTGACCTATGTCGTGGACCTCACGTAGAGTCAACAAAAGAATTAAGACATTTTAAATTACTTAGGGTAAGTGGTGCCTACTTTAAAGGTGACTCTAAAAATAAGATGTTACAACGTATTTATGGTGTATGTTATGAGACTGAAGAAGATTTAAATAAACATTTAGAAATGTTAGAAGAAGCAAAAGAAAGAGATCACCGTAAATTAGGTAAAGAATTAGGAATATTCATGTTTTCTGATTTAGTAGGTAAGGGACTACCTATGTGGCTACCAAATGGCTTCTTTGTTAGACGTACCTTAGTAGACTATATTACTGATAAGGAATTAAAACATGGTTATAAACATGTTATGACTCCATCTTTAGGCAGTGTTGATTTATATAAAACTAGTGGTCATTGGGATCATTATAAAGATGATATGTTTCCTGCTATGGAACTTGACAATGAAGCTTATGTTTTAAGACCAATGAACTGTCCTCATCATATGATGATGTATCAAAATTCACTTCACTCATATCGTGATTTACCACTACGTATTGCAGAAATTGCAAATGACTTCAGATATGAAGCAAGTGGAGCCTTATGTGGAATTGAAAGAACAAGAGCTTTTACCCAAAATGATTCGCATATTTTCTGTACTAATGAACAGATAAAAGATGAATTTAAAGCAGTTATTGATTTAATTCTTGATGTCTATAAAGACTTTGGTTTTAAAGATTATAGTTTTAGACTTTCTTTAAGAGATAAAAATAATAAAGAAAAATACTTTGGAAATGATGAGTTATGGGAGAAAAGCGAACAAGAATTAAGAGAAGTTTTAGAAGAAATAGGTGCAGACTTCTATGAAGCAGAAGGAGAAGCAGCCTTTTATGGACCTAAACTTGATGTTCAAGTAAAAAGTGCTATTGGTCATGATGTAACACTATCAACTGTCCAATTAGATTATCAATTACCAGAGAAGTTTGAACTTACTTATATTGATAAAGATGGTAGTAAGAGAAGACCTGTTGTTATCCATAGAGCTGTATTTGGTTCTCTTGATAGATTTATTGCCTTCCTACTTGAAGAGACTAAAGGTAATCTTCCTTTATGGTTAAGTCCTGTACAAGTAATTGTAATACCTGTATCTAGTGAATATCAGGGAGATTATGCTAATAAAGTTTATGAAGAGTTAAAGAAAAATGATATTAGAGTAGAGTTAGATAATCGTAATGAAAAATTAGGTTATAGACTAAGAGAAGCCCAAACTAGAAAGATTAATTATACTCTAATTCTTGGAGATAAAGAAAAGACTGATAATACAATTAGTTATAGACGTCACGGAGAAAAAGATACTACTACAGTTACAATAGATGAATTTATTAAGCTATTAAAAGAAGAGGTAAAACTTTAATACATTAATATAAAAAAGATAGCTAGTCCTATAAATAAAATATAGGTCCATTGCTATCTTTTTTTTCATTATAACTTATATTGCTTTCATAATTATTTTCATTAATAGTATCATTACTTTCTTCTTCATCACCATTATCATTAATAAAAGATGCTACTCTAAAAAGAGTTCTTGCATTGCTAAGTAATGGTTTTACTTGATATACAATAGGTATCGCTTGATTTATTATTCCAAGTGTTCTTTGTGTGTTATTTAAAATGTTATTCCAATTTATACCTCTTCTTGGCATATAGTTGTAATTAGGCATTCCCATATTATACTGATTATACATAATTATCACTGTTTCTCCTTTTACTTTAATATATGATTAATTTTTCCTACTTGTGAATATAAAAAGAGAGTGATATAATTATTTTAAGAATAAGGAGGAGAAGGTTATGGAAATAATTGCAATGCCATTTATCTTTATATATCATATAGTCCATTATATCTTACTTTCTCCTAAACGTATTTTAAGTTATGCTTATAGTGGTGTTTTAGCAGTTGTTGATAAATTAAGTAGAGGTAAAGTAACAAAGAAGAAAAAAGAAAAGACAGAAGAAGAAAAAGCTATTCTAGAAGTAGAAGAAATGTTGAATGCTACAAGAGTTAATTCAGCTTCTAAAATAGTTATTAATAAAGAACCAGAAATTTCTTATCGTTATAAAATAAAAGGAAGCAATGGCAAGATAATAAATGGTACTTTTGAAGGCCCCAATGCTGATGAAGTAAGAATGTTTTTACAAAATGAAGGTTATGAAGTCTTAGAAGTAGTGCCTCGTAAGTTTTATGATATTGATATTAATATAGGTGGTAAATTTAATTCTGCCGATCTTTCATTTTCCCTTACTCAGTTATCTACCTACTTAAAAGCTGGTATTGCTTTAATAGATTCGGTTAGAATATTAGAAAAACAAAGTGAGAAGCCAGAACAAAGAAAAGTATATCAGAAAGTTGTATATGAACTTTTAAAAGGGGAGAATCTATCTACCGCTATGGAACGCCAAGGAGATAAGTTTCCGACACTTTTAGTTAATATGATTAAAACAGCGGAGTTAACAGGTGATTTAACTTCGGTTTTGGACGATATGGCAGACTATTATACATCTAAAGAAGAAACTAGAAAATCAATGGTATCTGCAATGACCTATCCAATAATAGTTTTATGTATTGCCATTGGTGTTATTATCTTTATTTTAGTCAGTATTGTTCCAAGCTTTGTAGAAATGTATGAAGATAATGATGCTGAAATTCCTGCTATCACAACCTTTGTTATGAATGCTAGTGATTTCATTGTTAATAATTATATTTTTGTAATTCTTGGTGTAGGTATTTTTATCGGCATATTTATCTATTTATATAAAAAAGTTAAAGGTTTTAGAAAAAATGTCCAATTAGTTCTTATGCATATACCAGTATTTAGTCAAATTATCATTTATAATGAGGTATATAACTTTACTAAAACTTTTGCCTCACTACTTAACCATGGAGTTTTCATAACTGATAGTATGGAAGTCCTTGCTAAAATTACTAACAATGAAATATATAAAGAATTAATTGCTAAAACTATTATAAATCTAAATAAAGGTGCTAATATCTCAGAATCATTTAAAGGTAGTTGGGCTTTCCCAGTAGCAGCTTATGAAATGATTGTAACAGGAGAAAAAACTGGACAGCTTGGTCTAATGATGGAAAAAGTTGCTAACTATTATCAAGTATTACATAAGACTTTAGTTAAACAACTGCAAAGTTTTATAGAACCTTTAATGATTGCATTTTTAGCATTAATAGTTGGTACTATTCTTTTATCAATAGTTGTTCCAATGTTTGATATTTATGGAAAGATTCAATAGGTGATTATATGGAAGTTGTATATATAGTTTGTTTCTTTATTATAGGCCTAGTCTTTGGGTCTTTCTTTTGTTGTGTAGGATTAAGACTATCTACTAATAAAAAGTTTATTAATGATAGAAGTGTTTGTGATAGTTGTGGTCATGCTCTTGCTTGGTATGATTTAATACCAGTATTTTCTTATATAATATTAAAAGGAAGATGTAGATATTGTCATAAAAAGGTAAGTTTATTAAATCCCTTTATAGAAGTTGTTACAGGGATTTTATTTGCCTTATCATATTATAGTTTTGGTTTTTCTTTAGAATTAGTTTTATCTTTGTGTATAGTGAGTTTATCTATGATTATCTTTGCAAGTGACTTAACTTATATGATTATACCCGATGAAGTAATTATTTTCTTTAGTGTAGTTATTATAATATTAGAGTTCTTTTTAGAAGGCTTTACTGGTATGTGTTTATCTATATTAAGTGGAGCGTTACTTTTCTTTTTTATGTTTCTTTTAATGAAATTAGGTAATGCTCTATTTAAAAAAGAATCTTTAGGTGGAGGAGATGTTAAATTATTCTTTGTTTTAGGCCTTGCTATAGACCCTTTTTTAGGACTTGTAACTATCTTTTTAGCATCTTTTATAGCATTACCAGTATCATTATACTTACTTTATAAAAATAAAGAGCATATGATACCATTTGGGCCTTTTATCTTAATCGCTTTCCTTATAATTTTCTTTAGTAAAGTTACTACTAGTGATATTTTTGAATTTCTATTATTATTTTAAAATTCTTATTGACGAACATTTATTCTAATGATAATATAATAAGCATTAAAACATTTATATGTAAAAGTAGATGTTAATTAAAAAAATGATGATATATGGATGAGCCAAAATGAACTTGCTAAGTTATTTGATACAACTAAAAATAATATTTCAATACATATGAAAAATATTTTTGAAAGTGGCGAATTAGATGGAAGTTCAACTGTTAAGAATTTCTTAACAGTTCAACAAGAAGGAACTCGTAATGTTAAGAGAATGGTTATCCATTATAATCTTGATGCTATTATTGCAGTTGGTTATAGAGTCTAGAATCTAATAGCAAAAGACACAGATAAATTGTTGATGTTTGTGACTATAAACAAAATAAAAATAAAGATATCAAAATAATAATATCAATAATAAATTAGGGATTATCAAGTTTTTCATTTTTTGATATGTATATTGAAAATTAGGGAGGTAGTATGAATAATGTAATTGTTAAAGAAAAAAATGTAATAGAGAATTTAATTTATGAAGTTCGTGGAAAACAAGTGATGCTCGATTCAGATTTAGCTAGGCTTTACGAATGTGTTAATGGAACTAAAACTATTAATCAGGCAGTTAATCGACATTTAGATAGATTCCCCGAAGACTTTTATTTTCAATTAACTGAAGAAGAGTATACTTCTTTAAGGTCCCAATCTGGGACCTTAAAGAATGGGAGAGGTCAACATAAAAAGTATTTACCATATGTTTTTACAGAACAGGGAGTTGCTATGCTTGCAACTGTACTTAGAACAAGTATATCTTCTCAAATGAGTATATCTATAATGCGAGCTTTTGTTACTATGCGTAAGTTTATATCTGCAAATTTAATAGAACAAAGATATATAAATAATCAAGTTTTAAAGAATACTGAAGATATTAAATTATTACAAGAATCATTTCAAAAATTTGAAGAAAAACGAAAAAGTAATGAAATATACTTTAATGGCCAAATATTTGATGCATATTCAAAAATACATGAGATATTTAAAACTGCTAAGAAGAAAATAATAGTCATTGATGGTTATGCGGATAATACAATACTGGATATTATAAAAAGATTAAATTTTGAGGTAGTTATTATAACTAAGAGGGATAATCTACTCACTAAACAAGATATTACAAAATATAATGAACAATATCATAATTTAAAGGTTATATATGATAATACATTTCACGATAGATACTTTATAATTGATAATGAAATAGTTTATCACTGTGGGGCAAGTATTAATAGAATTGGATATAAAACATTTTCAATTAATTTAATTAGTGATGAAGAAGTTTGCAATTCGTTGATTAGTAAAGTAAACAAAATTATATAGTTTTAATTACTATTTTGAGGTTAGTTATATTAAATGTTTATTAATGTCTTTTAATAGTGTGAAGAGTTAATAGTTATGATGCGACACAGTTTAGAATTTGGGCTACTAATACTTTAAAAGAATATATAAAAAAAGTTTGAGTTGTTAAGATATTCTTAATAGCTGGTAGCGATAGTAAGAAATATATTATAAATTAAATAAATAATTCGGAAATTCCGAATTTTCTAAAGATAGGAAGTGAAGTAATGAAGGCATGTATTTATACATTAGGATGCAAAGTAAATACTTATGAGAGTGAATATATAATGTTAAAACTAATAGAGGCAGGTTACGAGATAGTAAATAATTTAGATGAAACCTCTGATGTCTATATAATTAATACTTGTACTGTAACAAATACTGCTGATATTAAGAGTAGAAAGATAATACATCGTATTAAAAGAAATAATCCTAATGCTTGTATAGTAGTTCTTGGTTGTTATGCAGAAGATCATCCTGATGATTTTGATGATGTAAATATCTATATTGGTAATAAAGATAAGAGTAAGATTATAGAACTACTTGATGAATATTTTACCAATAAAGAGCCTATTAGAAGAGTAGGGCTTGATAAAGATAGTTTCGAAGATATGTTTATAACAGACTTTAAAAATAGATGTAGAGCCTTTGTTAAAGTACAAGATGGTTGTGAGAATTTCTGTAGTTATTGTATTATTCCTTATGTTAGAGGAAAATGTAGGAGTAAAGATTTAGATACAGTAGTTAAAGAAGTTAGCTCATTAGTTAATAAAGGTTTTAAAGAAATAGTATTAACTGGTATCCATACAGGACACTATGGAGTAGACCTTGATACTACTTTTGCCGACCTTTTAAAAGCATTAATTAAAATAGACGGGTTAAAACGTCTTAGAATTTCTAGTATCGAAGTAACAGAGTTAAATAGTGATGTTTTAGATATAATCAAAAATAGTAATATAATAGTAGACCACTTACATATTCCTTTACAAGCTGGTAGTGATAAAGTCTTGAAATTAATGAATCGTAAATATGATTTAAAATACTTTGAAAATAAATTAAAAGAAATCAGAAAAATAAGACCAGATATTTCTATTACTACTGATATAATTGTTGGCTTTCCTGGAGAAACAGAAGAAGACTTTTTAGAAACTATTGAAAACTCTAAAAAATTTGCTTTTACTAAAATACATGTATTCCCTTATTCAGATAGAAAAGGTACTGTTGCAAGTGAAATGGCAGGACATATAGACGGTAATATTAAGAAAGAAAGAGCAAGAAGACTTCTTCTAGTATCTCATGAATTGGAAAAGGAGTATGCTAATAAGTTTATTGGTAAGACCTTAGAAGTGTTATTTGAAGAGATTAAAGATGGTGTTAGTATAGGACATACTAGTAATTATTTAAAAGTTAAAGTAAAAGGGAGTATTCCTTCTAATACTTTTAAAAAAGTTAAAATTAAAAGCTATTTATTAGACAGTTTAATAGGAGAAGTAGAAGAAATATAAAAAATAAGTTGTTCGGAATTTCCGAACAACTGACAAATAGTAGTATAAACTAATAATTAATAGGAGAAGATATGAGTAAAGTAACAGGAAATTTTAAAAAGACAATTTTTAGAAGTAATACTAATAACTACTTAATAGGTTTATTTAAAGTAAAAGAGACTAGTCCTGATTTGGATATATTTATTAATAAGACTATTACTATTACTGGTTATTTACCTGATTTAAACGAAATAGATACTTATGTATTAGAAGGTAATATTACGAACCATGCTAAGTATGGAGAACAGTTTGTCGTTAATAATTTTGAAAGAATTATGCCAAAAGAGACTGACTCAATGGTTAGTGTGTTAAGTAGTGATATGTTTAAAGGAATAGGTAAAAAAACTGCTGAAGCGATAGTTAATATGTTTCATGAAGATACTTTTAATATAATATTAGAAAATCCTAATAATTTATTATTAGTTAAAGGAGTTAGTGAAAAACAAGTAAGAGTATTACATGAATCTTTAAAAAACTATCAAGGCAGTTATGAAATAATTCTTAATTTATCTAAATTAGGATTTGGAACAAGAGATAGTCTTAAAATATATAGTAAATTTAAAGAAAAAAGTTTTGATTTTATTAATGAAGATATTTATAAAGCCTATTATTTTATAGATGAAATTAACTTTAAAACCTGTGATTATATCTATCAAAAAAACGACTGTGATAAGTTAGATGTTAAAAGAATAAGAGCAGTGTTTATATACATATTAAGAGAACTTACCAATGTAAGTGGTAATACTTACTTTTATTTGGATGAAGTTAGACCTTACTTTATTAGAATAATTGGAACAGATATTAGTGATGAATTATTATTAGAAGCCTTAAATAGTTTAATTAGTTTAGAGTTAATAGTAGTAAAAGAAGATAAAATTTATTTAAAAGAATATTATGATGCAGAAATATTTATTGCAAGACGCTTAAGATTGCTTGCTCATGAAAAATGTGAAACACTTAAAAATTATGAGAAAGTACTAAAAGAAATAGAATTAAAAAATAGTATTACTTATAATGAAGAACAAGAGTTAGCGATTAAACAAGCTTTAACTAATAAGTGCTTAGTAATAACAGGTGGACCAGGAACTGGTAAAACAACTATTATTAAAGGAATTATAGATCTATATCAAGGACTTAATAATTATAAAACTAAAGACTTAGAAGAGAACTTAGTTTTATTAGCACCAACAGGTAGAGCTAGTAAAAGAATGAGTGAAGTTACTGAGCTTTCTGCTTCAACTATCCATAGATTTTTAAAATGGAATAAAGATACTAATAGATTTCAGGTTAATGAGTATAATAAAAGTAATGCTAGTTTTGTTATTATAGATGAATCTAGTATGTTAGATACATTGTTACTTTCTAATCTTTTAAAAGGACTATCTACTAATACAAAAGTAATTTTTGTAGGAGATGCTAATCAATTGCCAAGTGTGGGAGCAGGAAATATTTTATCTGATTTAATTACAAGTGAAGAGTTAAAAGTAATTAGATTAAAAAACCTTTATCGTCAAGGCAAAGACTCTAATATCATAACACTAGCTCATGATATTAATGAAGGTATACTAAATAAAGATATTTTTAATAAAGGAGAAGATCTAAGATTTATAAAATGTCCTGATAATAAAGTTTTAGATAATATTAAAAAAGAAGTGAAAAAAATAGATGATTCTAACTATCAAGTACTAGCACCTCAATATAAGACTATTAATGGTATTGATAATATTAATGAGGCTCTACAAGAATTATTGAATCCTAAAAAGCCTACAAAAAAAGAATTAGTTATTAACAATGTTACTTATAGAGAAGATGATAAAGTAATAGAATTATCTAACATGCCAGATGAATATGTTTTTAATGGTGATATAGGAGTAATTGATAAAATAAAATTATCTCCTAAAAAAGAGATTTACATAGACTTTGATGACAATAAAGTTAAATATACTCCTACTATGTTTAATAAATTTTCTTTATCTTATGCTATATCTATACACAAAAGTCAAGGTAGTGAGTTTAAAACAGTTATCATGCCAATAGTAAAAGGATACCATAAAATGTTATACCGAAAATTAATATATACAGGCGTTACTAGAAGTAAAGAAAAACTTATTTTAATAGGAGATATGAAAGCTTTAGAAATGGCTATTAATAATAACAATGAACAAAAAAGAAGAACAAGTTTAGATTATTATTTAAAAAATGGTATAATTTAGTTTAACTTATCCATAATACTTGTAGGAGGCGTATTATGGATAAGAAAAAAATGATGATAACAGCAGGTGTTATGGCTGCAGCAGGATATGGAATATATCAATATTTTAAGAAAAATCCTGCTAAACTAAACATGATGAAACAAAAAGTGAAAACTGTTGCTAATGCTGTTAATAATTTTGAAGATGAGATGATGATGTAAAGTTGTCATCTTTTTGATTGTTATAATATGGATATTGTGATAAAATTTAAATAAAGGTAAGGTGTTTACATATGAAAGAGGCATTAAAAAATAATAAGAAATTTATTATTATAGGTGTTTTTATAATTATTTTATTGATAATAGGTATAGCCTTTGCTTATTTAAGAACAACCTTGTATGGTGAAAAAGAATATGTAATAAGAGCTGGTTCCTTGGGGTTAATATTAGAAGAGGATAATGAGTTAACTCTTGAAAAACAAATACCTATAGAAGATAGTGAAGGCATGACTTTAACAGGCTTTGATTTTAGATTGATAAATCAAGCCGAAATAGAAACAGATTATACTATATATTTAGATGATATAGAACTAGATGAAGGGGAAACTAGGATGCCTGATTCTGCTATTAGATATAGCTTAACTAAAAATGAAAAAGCAGGTAGTGCAGATGATTTATCTAATATGGGGGTTAATCCTAATAGAGTAGTAGATAGTGGTAGTATAGCAGTAGATGAGACTATTAATTATACATTAAGAATCTGGATAGATTATGATGCTACTACTGAAGAAGCTAGTGGTAAGACTTTTAAAGGAAAATTAAGAGTAGAAGCAAGTCAACATGTTATACCAGAGACAACCAAAAAGATATTAGCAGATAATGAATTACAAGAAGAGAAAGAGAATATGTTTAATTATACAGCAAGTGGAACATATATAGATAATTATGACGATTGGAATGAATTAACTAATCCAGAATATGTAACAAATGGCTTATATAGCATGGAAGATGAAGATGGAACTAGTTATTATTACAGAGGAAATGTAGATAATAATAATGTTCAGTTTGGAGAATATACAAGTGATTATTATGTATATCAAGATAATAATGACATATTTTATCAAAGTTTAGAAAGTTGTCAAGCAACAGCATATGAACCAGAAAGTTGTACTCAAGTAAAGTTGGCCAGTGCTGGAGATAAAATGTACTGGAAGATAGTAAGAGTAAATGGAGATGGAAGTTTAAGATTAATATATAATGGAACAAGTGCTACTCCTGATTTTAGCGATTTAGCTCATTCGTATGCAGTAGGAATGAGTCCATATAATTTAGAGTCTAATGATCCAAAATACACAGGATATACCTATGATAACGGAACAGATAGTTTTATAAAAAAAGAAGTAGATACATGGTATAAAAATACATTAGGAAGTAGTAGTTATGATAGTAAAGTAACAGTAGGAAGATTCTGTAGTGATAGTAGTGGCTATAAAACAGCTCCTGAATATGGGAATTTAGGAGGGGATGAAAATACATATTTATATGCAAGTAGTGATAGATTAGACCAGGCAAGTGGAATAACAGCATATGCAAAACCTAATGCACCAACATTAAGTTGTCCTGCAACAGAAGAGACATATGGAGGTTCATATAGATTAAAAGCAGGATTAATAACAGCAGATGAATTAGTACTTGCAGGTTCACTTCCCTATATGGGAGGAGAAAATGACAGTTATTTAGCTATAGGAACAAATAATATGCCTTATTGGAGTATGTCGCCGGCTGCGTCCGATAGTGGTGGTTATGCTAGTGTATGGGATGAGAGTGCTGATCTGAATTTCAACCGTGTCTACATCAATTATGTCGCCGTTCGTCCAGTTATCAATGTGACCACTGAAAACGGGTTTACATCTGGAGATGGGACTTTGGAAAATATTTATGTAATTTCTTAGATAGAATATTGCAAATGACTCCTCATTTGCAATTACAAGAGTGATTCTTATGAGTCATTCTTTTTGTCTGCAATTTATTAATTATATGATAAAAAACATTGATTAATTATAACTATTATGATACATTATAGATATAAGAGGCGATGTATAAAAGATGGGGAAAGGAGAGAAAATGAAATTTTTGAAAAAAGTACGGATTTTGTAAATTGAGAGAATTATTAATATGAATATTTAAAATTCGTCTAGAGAAAATATTAAATTGAAGAGGTATTTTTCTTGAATTTTAAAAATTGCCTTTTTGCAATCACTTATAGATTATGCTATATCTATTGCAGAGAGGAGGGGCATTATGAATAAAACACCCAGATTTATATCATTAATGGCAGATACAACTGCTAAAACTCTAATTAAAGATGACCATTATAAGTGGTTTTATGAAGATTTTATTAAATTTAAAACAGGTATTGATTTAAAGCCTTATACGGCAATAGATAATGAACTTAATACCGGTAATAAGGTTAAAGATTATAGAGCAGATACTATATTTCTTAATAAGAATAATCTTGTTAATTTAGAATTTAATCAGGATGTTTATGCTCATACTATGATAAAAAATAGGGCTTACGCCCTTTAAATGCACAGGTTAATGGTTATTTACAAGGAGAAGAGTATTATCATAGATTTGTAACTCAAATAAATCTAAATAATATAATAAAAACTGAGAAAGTAAAGGAGTGGAACGGAAAAGATTATAAGTTAGAAGATTATAAATCTAAAGCATATTTAAAAGATGTAAGAATAATTACAATAGATTTACAAAAGTATAAGGGTATTTTCTATGACGGTACCAATAAATATGAAACATATCTATCAATGTTAACTGCCGAGTCATATGAAGAAATGGAAAAAATAGTAGGAGATTTAAAGGAGGGAAAAATAATTATGGAGAAATTAAAACAATTAGGTTTAGATGATGAGCTTGGGGCATATTATGATGCAAAGATTGTACACAGAAAAAAGTGAATTATACTAGAAGTGATGGCTAGAATGATGATAGAAAAGAAGGTACTAGTAATGAGAAAAAATCTATTACTAAAGCAATATTAAAAGCAGGAGAAAATATTAATTTAATACATAACAAAACTGTAATAAAAACTACAGTTTTTTTGTGATATGTTTTTAATGGAAGGAGAAAAATACTATGGAAGTTTTAAAAGTTAATAATTTAAAAAAATACTATGGTAATAATAACAATATTACTAAAGCCTTAAATAATATATCATTGACTGTTAATAATAATGAATTTTTAGCTATTATGGGAGCAAGTGGCTCTGGTAAAACAACTTTACTTAATACTATTTCTACAATAGATTCAGTTACTAGCGGTAATATTATTATTAATGGAATAGATATTACTAATTTAAATGAAGAAGAATTGTCTGATTTTAGAAAAGATAATCTAGGTTTTGTTTTCCAAGACTTTAATTTACTTGATACTCTAACTATTAAAGAAAATATTGCCTTATCTTTAATTATCAATAAAGAAGATAAAAACAAAATAGATGATTTAGTTTTAGATATTAGTAAAAAGTTAGGTATTAGTGATATTTTAAATAAGTATCCTTACGAAGTAAGTGGCGGCCAAAAACAAAGAGTGACAAGTGCTAGAGCTCTTATCAATAATCCTAAACTAATACTAGCAGATGAACCTACGGGGGCACTTGACTCTAAAAATGCTAGAATCTTACTAGAAACCTTCAAAGAAATGAACGAAGATTTAAATGCAACTATTTTAATGGTTACTCATGATGCCTTTTCAGCCAGTTTTGCTAACCGCATCTTATTTATTAAAGATGGTAAGATTTTCAATGAAATAATTAAAGGTAAGAAAAAAAGAGAAGAGTTTTATGATGAAATAATAGATGTTTTAACCTTACTTGGAGGAGATACAAAATAATGCTTTTTAAACTTGCCATAAGTAATGCTAAAAGAAGCATTAAAGACTATTTAATTTATGTAGTTACTATTACAATTGCTTTTTCTCTTATGTTTTCTTTTAATCTTATCTCTAATTCGAAAGATATCTTAGAACTAGCAGACATGATGAAAAACTTTCGTATCGCTGTTGTTTTTGTTAGTCTAATAGTTTGTTTTGTCTTAGGATTCCTAATTAATTATATGATTAAGTTTATCTTTAAAAGACGAAGTAAAGAGTTTGGACTTTATTTATTACTAGGAATTAAGAAAAAAGATATTTCCAAAATGTTTATTTTAGAGAATCTAATACTTGGTTTTATATCTTTAGTATTATCATTCTTTGTAGGTATTTTATTAAGTACTATAATATCTAGTATTATCTTAAATATTTTTAATGCCCCATATCTTGTTAAACTACCTACTGATTATTTAGTACCATTCTCTCTTTCATTAGGCTACTTTTTACTTATCTATTTAGTAGTATTATTTTTAACTAAAAGACGAATCAAACGCCTTAAAATACATGATTTACTTTATTATGATTCTATTAATGAAAAGAATAGAACTACAAAAAATAAATCTATTATTTCCTTTATAATTTCCCTTATCTTCATTATAGGTGGCCTTTTTATCTTTAATAATGAATTTAAAGGAGTAGGAATTGAGCCAGATACTTTACTAGTCTTATTATCTATTATTCTTTTAATAGTAGGTATTTACTTATTTGTATCATCATTTGCCGATGCTATTTTAATATTGATTTTAAAACATAAAAAGTTAAAATATAATAAAGATAATCTTTTTATCATAAGACAATTTAATGCTAAAGTTAAAACCATGAAATTATCTTTAGGAACTTTATCTTTACTAATAACTTTAACATTAGTATCATTATAGGACAAAATAATTTATAAGACAAAAAGACAATAATTGTTGAAATTACTG
>CAMMWS010000009.1:0-41824 GCA_946500695.1 uncultured Mycoplasmatota bacterium
TAAAGTGGTGGTGTTTTTAAAAAACTTTTTCGTAAAAAACCTAAACTCAAATTAAAAATATATTGAAAGATAATGTTAATAATGTTATACTTTACTTATAATGTAGGTGAGAAGATGAAAGAGAAAAAAAATAAAACAGCGACAATAGTATTAGTAATAATTCTAATTATAGCAATAATAGCTTTATCATATGCCGCCTTTAGATTTGTTGGTGAAGGTCAAAAAGAAAACGTTGTTGCTTTAGGTAATCTAGAATTAACTTTAACAGAAGGAACTACAATTAATTTGGAGGATACTTATCCATTAACAAATGCAGAAGGTCTTGCTTTAGATGGTTACAGCTTTACTTTAGAAAATACAGGTACTGCTGATGTTGACTATGTAATTTATTTCGATAATGTAGAAATAACTTCTCCTGATATAAAATTAGATGATATGTATTTAAAATATAGTTTAGATAAAAATAGTACTGTGGGTACAGCTGAATATTTAGAGAGTTTAGGAGCAGATGGCTCTAGAATATTAGATCAAGGAACACTAGGTAGTGGTGAAGAAAATACCTATGTTTTAAGGGTTTGGCCCACGACAGAAATAGATGGAGATTTTGGGGGCCAAGTTTGGAAAGGAAAACTTAGAATAACAGGAGATCAAGTTAGATAAAATTTTAAAAAAGTATAGATTTGTAAAATTGATACAAAATTAAGGTATTAAAAATGCGAAATGATAGGATGAATTTAATAAATTGTCCTATCATTTTTAAGTAAATTTAAAAAAATTCTTTTTTGATTAATACTTCTCCTTATGATAGATTGAAATCACTTTTTGAAAAGTGACTATGAATAACAAGGAATATATGGAAAAAGAAGATAATTTCATAAGTTTGTTATCAGATACAACTTTTAAATATTTGTTTAAGAATGAAGAGTATAGACCATTTTTTGAAAGACTAATAAAATTAACAACAAATATAGATATAAAAGAATATGAACTATATGATAATGAAATAAATAGTGGTTCTAAAGGAAAAGATTATAGATTAGATATATTATTAAAGAAAGATAGAGATTTTATAATAATAGAGATGAACAGTAGTGTAGATGCAAGAACAATATTAAAGAATAGACAGTATCTATATAGTATAGCAGGAGGAGGACTAACAAAAGGAGAAGAGTTTAAGAAGATGCATACAATCTTAATCAATATAAATAATGCAAGTTATAAAGAGAATAAAAATGCAATAACAGTAGGATATGATTTAATAAATGAAGAGTATAAAGATGTAATAGATGATATAAAAATATATGATATATATCTTGAAAGTTTAAAGAATATCCACTATAATGGAAGTAACGAAAAAGAGACATACCTAGCGCTGTTTAGAGCGAGGAATTTTGAAGAGATGAGGGAGATCTCAGGGAAGAATAAGGAGGCCTTAAGAATAGTGAAAGAGTTAGAAAGATTAAGTGAAGATGATGAGTTTAGGACATACTATGATGCAGAGAAAGTACAAAGGAAACTAGTAAACTCAGCCCGACTTGATGGTTATGATGCAGGCGTTATTAAAGGAAAAGAAGAAGGTGCTAAGGAGAGGGAACTTACTATTGCAAAAAATCTTTTATCTATTGGATTATCCAAAGAAAATATAAAGAAGGCTACTGGCTTAAGCAGTCAAGAAATAGATAATTTATAATATAAGGGATTACCTCTTTTTCTTTTTATCATATAATATAGTGGTGTTATATATGGAAATAAATTATGAAGAGATTAAATTATTAGAAAATATTAATTTAATAGATATAAGAGAGCATTACTTATATGAACGAGGGCATATAAAAAATGCTATTAATATACCTTTAAGAGTTTTAAGAACTATGCCCGAAAAATATTTATCATTTGATAAAACATACTATTTTATCTGTGAGACAGGGGTTAATAGTAAAAGATTATCTACAATTCTAAATAATAAAGGTTATCATACTTACAGCATTAAAAATGGTTATGAGAAATAATTCTTGACGAAAATTTGTTCTATGATGTATATTATATATAGAAAGGATGAATTTTATGGACTACTTAATTATAGGATTGCTTGTATTAATAATTATTTTAATTGTTATCTCTTTAATGAAAAATATTAATGAATCAAAAATAACAGATAGGCTTAATAATTTAGAGATAACTACGATTAAAGAATTGAATGAATTTAAAGATAATTTAACTAAAAATTTAACAGATGACTTTACTAAATTAAATGATAATCTAGAAAGAAGATTACTTGCTATCAATGAAGGAGTAAATGAAAGAATTAATCAAAATTTTGAAAAGACTAATAAAACCTTTACTTCTGTTATAGAACGTCTTAGTAAAATAGATGAAGCTCAAAAAAAGATAGATACATTATCTACTGATATTATATCTTTACAAAGTATTTTAACAGATAAAAAGACAAGAGGAATCTATGGTGAAGTTAATTTAAAACACATCTTAGTAAATATTTTTGGAGAAGGAAATGATTCTATTTATAGATTACAATACACTCTTCCTAATGGTACAATTGCAGATTCTGTTCTTTTCGCACCAGAACCACTTGGCACAATTGTTATAGATTCTAAATTTCCTTTAGAACATTATCAAATTATGGTTAATAAAGATTTATCTAAAAGAGAAAGAGAAGACGCTACTAAAGCTTTTAAGCTGGATGTAAAAAAACATATTGATGCTATTAGTAGTAAATATATCATAGATGGAGTTACTAGTAATCAAGCAATTATGTTTTTACCTGCTGAAGCTATATTTGCAGAAATCAATGCCTATCATTCTGATTTAATAGAATATGCGTATAAAAAAAGAGTCTGGCTAACATCACCTACAACCTTAATGTCAACCTTAACTGTAATTCAAATGATTATTAAAAATATGGAAAAAGATAAATATACTTCTATTATTCATGAAGAATTAAATAAACTAAGCTTAGAGTTTGCAAGATATAAAGAACGTTGGGATAAACTTTCAAGAAGTATTCAAGCGGTAAATAAAGATGTAGAAAATGTTTCTATTACAACAGATAAAATTAGTAAAAAATTTGAAAGTATTAATAAAGTAGAATTTAAAGATACCAAAGAAATAGATAATCCTAATTTATTAGATTAAAAATTGTTAAGTATAAATTAACAATTTTTTTGTATACTAAAAATAAATTAGAATAAATTATATTAGGTGATATTATTAAACATATAATTATAGGAGTAATAGGCTTTATTATAACGACTGTAGGTTTCTTTTATTTTATAGTTTATTCTAATCTATTTACCTTTGGATATTCTTTTAAAGAATACTTAATATTTATGGCTTCTAACATAAAAAATTATACTCTAATATTAGGTATTATACTTTTGATTATTTCATTAAGAAAGGGGAGAAAACAATGATATATACATATGATATTTTATTAAACTGGACTAAAGAAGAAAGGTTAAAAGACTTTTATGAATGGGACTTAGAAGATGATTTAGAACATATAAAAAAAATACCTATTATTAGAATAAGTGATATTATGTTAAAAGATTTACTAACTTCTAAAATAAAAATAGATAAAAACTTTCTTCCTAAAATAAAATTTAAAACAGAAAGTTATTTTCATAATGAAATAGACAAAGTAGATTATGCTGTTATATTAACAACTACAAGGAAAGCTTTAGCCTTAGAATTAGATAGTGAAGGTAATGTAACTTATAAAAGTAATCTCTTATTAGATGAAGAAGAAGAAGTATTAGAAATAGGAGAAGAGTTAATGATAATAGATATTGATTATAAAGTTTTAAAAAGAAATAAAAAAACTTCTTATCTAACAAGAAAAGAAGAAATGGAAAAAAACTTTTTAGTTAAAGAATTAAAGAAAATTAAAACAAACAAAGAAGAATCAAAATTAAATTATTTATATAAAGAATTTTTTTCAACAGAAGTAAAGACATTTGAAGATAAATTAAATATTTTAGAAAAAGAACTTAACAAAGATTATAACAGTTTTCACCATAAGTTATATACTCTTTTAAAGTTGTCATTAATAAGAAAAAAATAACTATCTAGACCTAACTTTTTTAGTTACTTCCTTTGTATCTTCTTCCCTTATTTTTAGAATTTCTTCACATAAAGATATATCCATTGTTTCCATAGTAGTTTTTAATATTAATTTTTCTAATTCTTCAAAGTCTAACTCTTCTAATAAAGAGTCTTTTTTATTATCATTATCCATTTTAAGTCCTCACTTTAGCGATTTAGATTATAAAACAAATAAATTTATTTGTCAAACCAAGTATAAATAATTAACTATTGTAAATAATATGTTTAGGTGATAATTTTATGAAAAAAATATTAGTGTTATTAATATCTATTTTTCTAATTACTGGATGTAATGATATGATGAATACACCAACAAGAAGAGTAGAAGAATACTTAGGAAAATATCAAATACTAGACAGTAGCGTTTTAACTGAATTAGATAATGTGGTAGATAATAGCGATTATAGTGATGATTATAAAGAGGAATATAAAGAGTTAATGATAAAGCAATATCAAAATTTATCATATAAGATTAAAAATGAACAAACTGATGGAGATGCTGCTAACGTAATAGTAGAATTAGAAGTATTTGATTATAACAATGCCTTAACGGAAGCAGAAGATTATATTGATGAGCATCCTTCAGAATTTGAAAGTGATGATAATGAAACAAGCGAAGAAAAGATAGATCACTATAAAATCAATACTATGAAAGAAGTAACCGATAAAGCAAGTTATACTATTAATTTCAGTTTAGTCAAAGATAATAAAAAATGGGTGCTAGAAAAGATAACTAATAGTGACTTAGAAAAAATACATGGACTATATGAAGACTAAAGTAAATTATATGTAAAGTGAATTTTTAAGTATAACAAAGATTTTTTCAAATACTATAAATATCATAACTATTTTAATCTTTCTTTTTCAAATTAATTAAGTTATAATTTTAATAGGAAGTGTTAATAATAAGATTATAAAAATATTAGCATTTTTATAATCTTTTTGTTTGGAGGAGGTTTATATGACAGTACATATAGAAAGTAAAAAAGAAGATATAGCAGAAGTAGTATTAATGCCAGGTGATCCTTTGCGTGCCAAATATATTGCTGAGAAATTTTTAACTGATTATAAGTTAATAAACAAGGTAAGAAACATGTTTGGATATACTGGCTACTACAAAGGAAAAAGAGTAACAGTTTTCGCATCAGGTATGGGTGTTCCTAGTATTGGAATATATTCATATGAATTATATAAATTTTACGATGTAAAAAAAATTATACGTATTGGTACAAGTGGCTCTTTTAATAAAAATATTAAAGTAAATGATGTTGTTTTATCAGAGGGAGCATATTGTAAAAGCTATTTTGATCAACTATTTGATGGACAAGATATTAATTATGTAAAATCAAGCCCATCTTTAAATGAAAATATTAAAAAGGCTGCTAGTGATTTGAATATTCCCCTAAAAATTGGTAAGACTATTACTAGTGATGTATTTGATTTGTACAGTACTTCTATGGAAAAGTTTAAAAGTAATTATCCTGAAGAGGATTATCTTGCCACTGAAATGGAAGCTTTTGGACTATTCTACATAGCTTTTAGACTACATAAAGAAGCATCATGTCTTATGACTGTTGTTGATTCTTTTTATGATAAGAAAAGTTTAACAAGTGAAGAAAGGGAGAAATCTCTAGATCAAATGATTACATTAGCATTAGATGCAGCCATTATATAGAAAGAGGAGATACATATGGATTATATAAAAAAAGATTTAGGTGCTTATAATCTTCATATTATTAAAACTGATTTATATAAAACAATTACCGTAAAAATCTTTTTTAGAGAAAAAGCTTTAAAAGAAAATATTACCAAGCGCAATTTTTTAAGCCGTATTATGATGCTTGGAAGTAATGATTATAAAAGTAAAGTAGAACTTACTAAAGCTGAACAAGATTTATATGCCGTTAATATATCTGGTACCAACAGAAGAATAGGTAATTATTTAGATACCGGACTTAGTTTAAAAGTTTTACATGATAAATACACAGAACCTGCGAACTTTGAAAAAAGTTTAGATTTGTTAAATTCTATAATCTTTAATCCTAAAGTGACTAATAATGCTTTTGATGAAGTAGACTTTGATACTGTCTATGAAGAATATAAAGCCGATCTTAATAGTTTAGTAGAAGATAAACTTACATATGCCTTAATTAGAGGCCTAGAAAAAACAGATGATAAAAGTGTTATCAGTTATCGTGGTATTGGTTATTTAGAAGATTTAGAAAAGATTACAAAAGAAAACTTATATGAGTATTATAAAGAAGTTATCAAACATGACTTTGTTGACATTTTTGTTTTAGGTGATGTAGATGAAGAATATATAACTAATATTATTAGAGAAAAGTTTAAAATAAATACCTTCAAAAAACAGCCGATAAATGCCCTAGTTACTCCTTTAAAATCTTCTAGACCTAAAATAGTTAAAGAAAAAGTAATATCAGAACAAGATAATTTAGTAATTACTTTAAACCTTAACAACTTAACCGATTACGAACGTAATTATCCCCTTTCTTTATATAATGCTATCTTAGGTGGTGGCTCTGAGTCCTTATTATTTAGTGAGGTTAGAGAGAAAAATTCTCTTTCTTATTATATCAGCAGTACTCCTAATAAATTAGATAGTTTAATAATTATCAGAGGCGGAATTACTAAAGATAGAAGTATGGATGCTGTTAATATTATTAAAAAGATATTAAAAGATTTAGAAAATGGCAAAATAGATGATGATAGAATTGAAAAAGCTAAAGAATATTATACTAGCGCTATTGATGACATTATAGAAAGCCCATTTCAAATTATCGAAAGTTACTATATGATAGAATTACTTGGGGTAGATGATATTGAAACTAAACGTAAAAAAATGCTAAAAGTAACTAAAGATGAAATCATCGCTCTTGCTAAGAAAGTAAAAATTAATACTATTTATATCCTAGAAGGAAGTGATGATAATGGAAAAAATTGAACTTAAAAATGTAGATAAAGAAATATATAGAGAAGTATTAGATAATGGCTTAGAAATTATTGTTATTCCTAACAGCAAATCTAGTAAGAAAAAAAATTATTATTTCAATTATGGAACTTATTATGGCGCTTTAACTAATGAATTTGTTCCCAAAGGACAAAATAAAATGACAAGTTTTCCTAGTGGAATTGCCCATTTCCTTGAACATAAAATGTTTGAGAGTAAAGATAATATAAAACCATTTGATTTTTATGCTAAAACAGGTAGTTATGTTAATGCCTTTACTAGTTATAAAAGTACTTGTTATGTAGTAACAGGTAATAAAAAGATGAAAGAAAACTTAGAGTATCTTTTAACTCTTGTTAACAACCCATACTTTACTGATGAAAATGTAAAAAAAGAACAAGGAATCATTAGTGAAGAAGTTGCCATGAATGATGACAATCCAGATTATCTAGCTTATAAAACAATAAGTAAAAATTTATATAAACTATCTCCTTATAATACACCTATTTTAGGAACTATTTCTAGTATAAAAGCAATTACTAAAAATAACTTATATGATTGTTATAATACTTTTTATAGACCCAGTAATATGTTTCTAGTAGTAGGAGGTGCTGTCTCACCAGATGAAATTATTAAAATTGTTACTGATACCCTTAAAAGATTCAATTTAGAAAAAGATAAAGAGATAAAAATAAAACAATATAAAGAGCCAGTAAAAGTTGTAAAAGAATACGAAGAAATAACAAGAGATGTTCAAGTAGATAAGCTTGCTCTTGGCTTTAAAATGGAAAAATCAAGGTTTCCACTAAAAAATAAAGTTATTTTAGATTTATATCTAAACATGATAATATCACTTTGTTTTGGTGCTAGTTCTAATTTTAGAGAAATGATTAGAAAAAGACATTTAGTTAGTAAGAGTGGTTATTATTTTCAAGATGTAGATAATATTATTACTTTTATGGTTGAAGCAGATTCCCTAAATACACCTGTTTATCTAAAAGAGTTAGAAAATTATCTTGCTAATCTAAAAATAGAAGAGGAAGATTTAGAAAGAATTAAAAAAGTTTGGATTTCTAGTGAGGTAATTAAAACAGATTATGCCGATAGTTTAGTTGACTCTGTTGTAGATGATTTAATTAATTATCGTAAAGTTATTGATAATTATGTAGAACTAATTAAAAGTATGAATATTACAACTATGAATCAAATTTTAAAAAGTTTAGATTTTAGTAATAAAGCAATAGTTAAAGTAACAAATGAAAATAATTCTTTACAAAATAATTAATACTATGTTATAATTGAAGACGTCAAAAAAATGTTCCGCTGACTCTTTGGTTATGAGCATTGGTTATAGGTAAAGGAGGATCTAATATGAATGTAATTGACAAAATTAATGAAAAACAAATTAATAAGAACATTCCTGAATTTAGAGTTGGAGATACTGTTCGTGTTGACGTTAAGATTATCGAAGGTAAACGTGAAAGAATCCAAGCTTTTGAAGGAATTGTAATCGCTCGTCGTGGTGGTAGTGTTAGTGAAACATTTACAGTTCGTAAAATGTCAAGTGGAGTAGGAGTAGAAAGAACATTCCCAATTCACTCACCTAAGATTGCTAAAATCACTGTCTTAAGACATGGTAAAGTAAGACGTGCTAAACTTAACTTCTTAAGAGGAAGAGTAGGTCAATATCGTATTAAAGAAAGAGGACAACAATAGTCTTCTTTTTTTCTTTCCTTACTATTAGAATAGAGTTATAATATAATAGTAATTGTTAGAAAGGATTAAATATGAAGGAAAAGATAAAAGCGTTATTGCCATATATAATTATTATTGTTGCTGTCTTATTTGTAAAAGCTTTTATAGTAACACCTATAAAAGTAAATGGTGAATCTATGTCTCCAACTCTAGAAGAAGGGGATATTATGATTCTAAACAAGACCGCATATTATTTTAATAAGCCTCAAAGATTTGATATTGTTGTAGTTAATATGCCAGATGAGTATTTAATAAAAAGAGTAATAGGCTTACCTGGAGAACATATAGAATATATTGATAATACTTTATATGTAGATGGAGAAAAAGTAGAAGAGAACTTTAAACATGGTAAGACAGAAGATTTTAATATAGAAGAATTAGGTAGTGATACTGTCCCAGAAAACTCATATTTAGTTATGGGTGATAATAGAGAAAATTCTCTTGATAGTAGAGAATTAGGATTTATGAAGGAAGAGCAACTATTAGGTAGAACAAGTTTAATAATTTTACCATTTGATAGGATAGGTAATGCTAAATAAAGATTTAATGGAGGGATATTTATGTTTAAGGAATTATTAAATAATGTCCAGAATAAATATAAAGAACAAAAAGAAGAAGAGGAAAAATATAGAAAATTATTAGTTACTTCAGATACCTTACCTAGTTTTAATGCTTTTTTTGAAGTGGATAGTACTAAGAAAATAATTGGTTATAAACTTCTTATGGATAAATGTCCTGAATTAAATTTAGATGATGCTGTTATTGTTAGTAAAGCTATACCTATAGATGAGATACCTATTTTTTGTTTTTATGCTACTGAATGTAAGAAAAATACAAAATTTTATTTTGTAGCAACAACAAGTTGTTTGCGATTAATTAATAAAGAAGGATATATTAAATTTAATTATTCTGATTTAACTGTAGAGATTATAAAAAAAGGGCTATTAAATAAAACATTATTTATAAATAATATTCTTTTTAATGTGAATGGTGTTAATGAGACACTTTTGGATTTTATTAAATTTCTACAAGATGTTGATTATAGAGAAAATATTATTAAAGAAAAATTAAAAATATTTTGTGGCAGTAGTCCATCTATATTTTACCTTAATGATATAGGTACAGGTATTAGCATTGGAAAAAATAATGAAATTGTATTTCATAGTAAAGATAATCACTATAAATATAGTATTAAAGACATTATAAATTATGAATTATTATGCGATGACACAGTTGTAAGAGTAAAAAAAAGTAATCATAAAGTAAAGCTTATTGCAAATAAAAATAGTTGTTATTCTATGTCTATACGTGTTACTGTTCCTGATAATGTGTTAGTTCTTCCTATTATTGAAAAAAGTGATTTCAATACACTATATACTTCAACTAACTCTGTATTTATTGATAATAAAAAATATGCCAATAAATTAATGGATTTATTAGATGATATGGATGATAAATACTTAAATGGAGAATTAAATAGTGAAGAGATTATTTAAAGATTATTTGTAATGCAAGTATAGAATTTTATTTTGGAAAGTTTCTTTAAATCATAAATTCCTGAGTGTTTAATTTTATAAAAATACAGTTGAGTAGTTAAAATTAATGAAAAGAATATCATGATATATACTAATGAATGATTGGATTATTGAGGTTAGCAATTTGGCTTGTAATTAAAGGTAAACTAGTAAATTTAATGTGTTTGATCATTTTGTTGAAATTAACAAATTGTTGCATATGTAAGTAAACTGAAACTTTTATTTAGAAAGAAGGTGTAATTTATGAGTGGAAAAATAATAAATGATAATGGGTCATTGCAAACAACAACACATGATTTTTTAATATATAGAGATTCAAATAATGATGTTAAAGTTAGTGTAATGTTAATAAATAATGATATATGGCTTACTCAAAATTTAATTGCAGAATTATTTGATGTAGGAAGAAGTACAATAACTGAGCACATTAATAATATATTAAATAGTGGTGAACTTAACGAAAATAACACCGTCGGAAAAACCGACGTTGATAATTCTAAAAAACCTGTAAAGATATATAACCTTGATATGATTATTGCTGTCGGTTATCGTGTTAATTCAAAGAAGGCAACAAATTTTAGAATTTGGGCTACAAAAGTTTTAAAAGAATATATGATTAAAGGTTTTGCTATGGATGATGAAAGATTAAAAAATCCTAATTACATTTTCGGTGAAGATTATTTTGAGGAAATGTTAGAACGTATTAGAAATATTCGTTCTAGTGAAAGAAGATTTTATCAAAAAATCACTGATATATATTCTTCGTGTAGTGTTGATTATGACAAAGATTCAGAAATAACAAAAGAATTTTTTAAAACTGTACAGAACAAGTTGCATTATGCAATAACTGGTCAAACAGCAGCTGAAATTATATATAATAGAGTTGATTCTAATAAAGAACATATGGGTTTAACTAACTGGAAAAATTCACCTGATGGTCCAATATATAGATATGATGTTGATATTGCAAAAAACTATTTAAATGAAAAAGAACTAAAGGATTTAAATAGAATTGTTACTATGTATTTAGATTATGCTGAGTTACAAGCTGAAAATCATAATGCGATGACTATGAAAGATTGGGTAGAAAAATTAAATGCTTTTTTACAATTCAATGGAAAAGAAATCCTACATAATGCTGGGAAAATATCTGCTAAGGTTGCACAAGAATTAGCATATAGAGAATATGATAAATTTAAAGTTAAACAAGATAAGTTATATAAATCTGATTTTGATAACTTTCTTAATGAAACGAAAATGATAGGAAAGGAAAGTGACAACAATGACAAATGAAGAAGAAAGTTTAAAAAAAAGAAAATCAACAAAAAAGCCAATAACAACTTTGTTTATGTTAGAATCTCTTGATGGCAAGATCAGTAGTGGTAATACTGATGAATTAGATGCCGACAAAGATTGGTGTCAAATTGATGGTGTTAAAGAAGGATTGCATCAGTATTATAAAATAGAATCTACTACTGATTATTTTTCATTAAATACTGGTAGAGTGATGGCTAAAATTGGTGTTAATGATAGAAAAGAATATCATAATAAAGTAGAAGTAAAGTTCGTCATTATTGATAATAAGCCACACTTGAATGAGAATGGAATAGATTATATATGTAACTGGGTAGAAAGCTTAATATTAGTTACAACAAATAAAAAGCATATTGCTTATTACTTAACAGAGAAATATGATAATTTAGATATTTTATATTATGAAGAATTAGACTTAACAAGATTATTAGAAGATTTATCTAGTAAATATAATGCTGAAAGATTAACAATTCAATCTGGAGGGAGCCTTAACGGACTGTTTTTACGAAACAATTTAATTGACTATGTAAATATAGTAATTGCTCCATTATTAGTTGGAGGTAAAGACGTATCTACTCTGATCGACGGAGAGGCAATTAGTCATTCAGGAGAATTAAATAAATTAAAAGCATTGGAACTTATTGAATGTAATCAATTAGACAATTCTTATATTCAATTAAAATACAAAGTGAAAAGATAAATTATAATTTATAGAGTAGATTTGTTGTCTACTTTTTCTTTTACTAAAAAATTATGATATAATAAATTAGATTGAAACCGGGGAAGTGATAAAAATGAATGAAAATAAAACAAATATCAACTGGGCGATACGGATTTAAGAAAAACTATCTCCAAACCCTTATAAAATAAAGAAATAATAAAATTCAGTTTTTACACATTTTAATTGTTTTTATAGAAAGGATTATATTATAATATGAAAGAAACCACTCTTATTAAGAAAAATAATGATTATGAATTAATAGATATTGAAAGTATTTATAAAGATATTAAAGAAAGAATAATAACTGCTCGTACAAAAATGTTAAAGCATATTGATACAACAATGATAGAAGTTTATTGGTATGTTGGGAAAGTTACATACGAGCTATCTGAAAATAGTACAAAAGCTAGTTATGGTAAGAAAATTGTAGATGCATTGTCTGCTCGATTAACAAATGAATTTGGAAGCGGATTTTCTCCAGTTAGTCTTAGGAGAATGAGAAAGTTTTATCAACTATATCCAATTTGGTCGGCAGTGCCGATTGAATTAAGTTGGTCTCATTTTCAAGAATTAATTAAAGTGGATAGGAAAGAAGAAAGAGAATTTTATGAAAGGGAAGCTATTAAATCTAATTGGGGCTATAGAGAACTTAGTAGGCAAATTAATACAAAACTTTATGACAGATATTTAATATCACCAGATAAGGGAAAAATTTTAGAGGATGCTAAAGTAGGAAAAATAGAAAAGCAACCGGAAGAATTGTTAAAAACACCTTATATTTTTGAGTTTGTTGGTTTAAAAGAAAACAAAAATTATTTAGAAACTGATTTAGAAAGAGCTCTATTATCTCATTTAACAGAATTCTTGTTAGAATTAGGCAGAGGATTTTCATTTGTTGCTAATCAACAACGTATAAAAATAGGAGCAGAATACTATTATCCAGATTTAATATTTTATAATAGATTAGCTAAATGCTTTGTTATAATAGATTTGAAAATTGGCAAATTAACACATCAGGATATCGGACAAATGCAGATGTATGTTAATTATTATAAAAAGACACAAATGATTGAAGGAGAAAATGATCCTATTGGAATTTTATTGTGTGCAGATAAAGATGATGCAGTTGTAGAAATGACTTTAGGTGATAATGTAAAAAATGTATATGCTTCTAAATATTTAACTTACTTACCAACTAAAGAAGAATTAATAAGAATTATTAAAGATGAAAAAGAATTATATGAGTTAGCACAAGAAAATGCAGAATAGAGGATGTGAAAGTTATGAATAAAGATGATAATCAAAAAGGTTTTTCTTCTAGTCGTATCGGGTGGTATCCAGGTCATATGGCTAAAACAAAAAGAGAAATAAGAGAAAAAATTAATCTAATAGATATAATCTATGAAGTAATAGATGCAAGAATGCCTATATCTTCTAAGATTAAAGATATTGATGACTTAATTAAAGACAAACCTAGAATATTAATTATGACCAAATATGATTTATGTGATAAAAAAGAAACTGATAAATTTATTAGTTATTATGAAAGCTTAGGTTATAAGGTAGTGTCAGTTGATCTTGCTAACAATAAAAATGTTAAGAAAATTTTAGAACTAAGTGATAGTGTTAGTAAAGAACTTAATGAAAAAAGAAAGTCTAAAGGCCTTAAGCCACGCAATTTAAGAGCTTTAATCATAGGAATACCTAATGTTGGTAAAAGTACGTTAATTAATAGATTAGTAGGTAAAAAAGCAGCAGGAGTAGGGAATAAGCCTGGGTTTACTAAGAGCCTTTCCTGGATTAGAATTAACAAAGATATAGATTTATTAGATTCCCCTGGAATTTTATGGCCTAAACTTGAAAATCAAGAAGAAGCTAGAATTTTAGCCATATTTTCATCTATTAAAGAAGAAATACTAAACAAAGAAGATCTAGCTTTATTTGCTATAGATATTTTAACTAAACTATATAAAGATAAAATAGAAGAGCGCTATAAAATAAAAATAGATAATATAACTAATATAGAAATATTAGAAGAAATAGCAAGAAAAAGAGGCTGTCTTGCTAAAGGTAATATAATTGATTACGAAAAGGTTTCTACCATCATTTTAAATGATATTAAAAATAATGCTTTTAAAGAAATAACTTTAGATAGAAAATAAAAAAGAAATGTGCGTGTACACTATCCACATTTCTTTTTTATTAATTCATAGCATTTACTGCTTTAGTAAGTCTTGATTTTAATCTAGCAGCTTTATTTTTATGAACTAAACCACTAGTACAAGCTTTATCAACTCTTTGTAATGCAATATTTAATTTATTAGCAGCTTCATCTTTATTTCCTGAGTTTACAGCTTTTTCGCAATTTTTAATAGCAGTTCTCATACTAGATCTAACTAAAGTATTAACATCAGCTTTTCTTGCATTACTACGTACTCTTTTCTTAGCACTTCTAATATTTGGCATGTTTTTCACCTCACTTTTTGTAAACAATCTAATTCTATCAAATAATATATATTTTTGCAAATATTTTATAACTTTTTTGTTAATAATATAAAAAGAAAGGTTACGGTGATGATAATGCATGAAGTTGATCTAAGTAAATATAAATTAAGAACAGACTTAATAGTTGAACATCTTAATAGTTTTAAAGAATATGAAAAAAGTGAAGAGTTATATAATGATATAAAAATAGAGACCATTACTTTAGATAAAGAAGCTGCCAAAACTATTTCTAAAAAAGAAGGAATTTATAAGACCATCTATTTTGAAGATGTAACAGATGAAACTAATTTTAATAATACCTTACATGCTACAACTATTGCTTTAAAAGATTTATTAGAGAACATAAAGAAAAGCGATAGTGTTTTAATAGTAGGACTTGGTAATAGAAAAGCCACTCCAGATGCTTTAGGACCACTTACAATTGATGAAATAAAAATAACAAGACAAATAGTAGAGCTAGGACTACCATTAGATAATAAATATCGTATTATCTCCTCATTAGTACCAGGTGTCATGGGTACAACAGGAATTGAAACTAAAGAAATAATAGAAGGAGTAATAGAAAAAGCAAAACCTGACTTTTTAATTGTTATAGATGCTCTTGCCGCCTCAAGTATTGAACGAATTAATAAAACTATTCAGCTAACTGATACGGGAATTCATCCTGGTAGTGGCTTATTAAATAATAGATTTGAAATAAGTAAAGAAACATTGGGTATACCAGTAATCGCTATAGGAATACCAACTGTAGTTGATGCTACAACAATTGTTAGTAATACAATTAACTATATCTTTAGACACTTCTCTTATGAAAAAGAAAATATTGATAATAAAAAATTAAAATTAGTTCCTCCAAGTAGTAGAGATTATAAAAATCATGATAAAACTTTAAATAAAGAAGAAAGAGAAGAAGTAATGGGATTAATCGGTAATTTAAATGAAGAAGAAGTTAAAAGCCTAATTACAGAAGTATTAACTCCGCTTGGCTATAATCTTTTAGTTACTCCTAAAGAAATAGACTTTGTAGTTAGTAAATTAAGTAGTCTTTTAGGGAAAGCTTTAAATAAAAGTTTAGAACTAAACTAATTCGACATAATTTTAATAACTCTTTTATTACTATGTAATAAAGGAGATTTTACTATGAAGAAAAAGTTTATATCTAAAAATAAAAAAAGTAAAAAAGTAAAATTTAAAATTTTTTTCTTCATTTTTAGTGTGGCCTTTGGTTTTATTTTAACTATTAAAATTTTATCTAAATATAATTTACCTTACAAAAATAGTGATCTAGTAAATTTCTTAATAGAAAATAATAATCCTTTTATTGTAAACAGTAAATCTAATTACAGTTATTTTCATAAAATTATGACTAAGTTAATAGATTTAGATATAACAGATCCTCTTTCTATTTTAGATACCAATTTTAAGGGCTTAACTAAAAAAGTAAAACCAGAAGAAGAGGCAAAAAAAGTTAGTAATGAAAAAGTAATTACAGAAGGCGAACCTACTATATATTTATATAATTCTCACGATACCGAAGAATATAAACCATCATCTTTTGCAGAATATAGTGTAATGCCAACAGTAAAATTATCTGATTATGTTTTAAAAGAAGAACTTGAAAAAAATGGTTTTAGTGTTTTAATTGAAGAACAAACAATAAGTAGTATTAGAAGTAGTTTAGGTCTAAATTATGCTGGTAGTTATCAAGCAAGTAGAGTTTTAATGGAACAAGCTAAAAAAAATAATCCTAGCTTAGAATACTTTATAGATTTACATAGAGACTCACTTGATCATGATAGAACTACCTTGACTTATAATAATAAAAATTATGCTATGGTTATGTTTTTAGTAGGACTAGAAAATCCTAATTATCTAGAAAATTTAGAATTTAGTACTAAAATAAGTGATGCTATTAATGCTAAAGTATCTGGACTTTCTAAAGGTATATATCAAAAAGAAGGTGAGGGTGTTAATGGTGTTTATAATCAAGACTTCTCTAATAGGACTATTCTAATTGAAATAGGAGGTCCTGAAAATACAATAGATGAAGTATATGAAACTCTTTTAATCTTAAGCGAAGTATTAACTGAGGTGATAGAAAGTGACCAAAACTAATATAGCAAGGCTTATAATTTTAATATTAGTATTTCTTTTCTTTGTTTTATACTTTATGCAAGCAAGTGGCTATAATGAATATGCAAAAAATAAAGAGAATATGTTAACAGAAGAACAAATAAAAGAATATGAAGAAGATATTGCCGCCGGAAAAGATGTAACAATAAAAGATTATCTAAACAAAGATAAAGTTAACTATGAAAATAATATTTCAAAACTAGGTCTTGACTTGTCTTACTTAATAGAGAATATTTTTAATAAAGGAATGAATAGTTTTTTTGATATGTTAAATGATGCAGTATCTTCTTAAAAAAGTTAAAAAACTTTAAAAAATATGATAATATAGTAACTAATGTTACTATATTTTTAAGTAGGTGATGTTTATGAAACAAGAAAATATTCGTAATTTTTCTATAATTGCTCATATAGATCATGGTAAGAGTACTTTAGCAGATCGTATTTTAGAAGAGACTAAAGCTGTAACTGAAAGGGAAATGAAAGATCAGTTATTAGATTCAATGGATATAGAAAGAGAACGTGGTATTACTATAAAATTAAATGCTGTATCTATTAACTACCAATATAATAATAAAACCTATTTATTAAACTTAATAGATACTCCAGGACATGTTGACTTCTCATATGAAGTTAATCGTTCTCTTGCTTCTTGTGAAGGAGCTATTTTAGTAGTGGATGCAACTCAAGGAATAGAAGCTCAAACTCTGGCTAATCTCTATCTTGCTCTTGATAATAACTTAACTATTATTCCTGTAATTAACAAAATAGATTTACCTAGTGCTGATATTCCTAAAGTAGAAGAAGAACTTACTAATTTAGGTTTTGATAAAGAAGATATTATTTTAACTAGTGCTAAAACCGGAGTAGGTATAAAAAACTTATTAGAAGCTATTATAAATAAGATTCCTGCCCCTAAAGGAGAAAAAGAAAAGCCTTTACAAGCCTTAATATTTGATAGTATTTTCGATTCATATAGAGGTGTTTTAACAGCAGTTCGTATTTTTAATGGAGAGATTAAAAAAGGTGATACTATTTACATGCTAGAAAGTAAAGCTAGTTATGAAGTGTTATCCATTTTAAAAAATACTCCTAAAGAAGTAGAAGTTAATTCCTTAAGTACAGGAGAAGTAGGTTATATTTATGCTTCTATAAAAAGTATTAGTGATGTCCATGTTGGAGATACTATTACTTTAAATTCTACCAAAGACAAAGTAAAAGCTTTACCAGGTTATAAAAAGCTAAAAAGCGTTGTTTATTGTGGCCTTTATCCGCTTGAAACAAACCAGTTTGAAGAATTACGTGAAGCTTTAGCTAAACTAAAGTTAAATGATGCTGCTTTAGTTTACGAACCAGAAACATCTGTGGCCCTAGGTTTCGGCTTTAGAACAGGTTTCCTAGGACTTTTACATATGGAAGTAACAATAGAGCGAATAAAACGTGAATTTAATATCGATGTAGTTGCTACGACCCCTTCGGTAATTTATGAAGTAACTTTAACAGACGGAACTAAAGTACAAGTAGATGCTCCTAATAAAATGCCTCCTAAAGTTAAAATTAAAGAAATAGAAGAACCATTTGTTAAAACATCTATTTATACACCAAAAGATTATATAGGACCTTTAATGGAACTTTGCCAAGACAAACGTGGCACTTTTATTAATATGTCATATCTAGATGAGAAAAGAGTCTGTCTTATTTATAAATTGCCATTATCAGAAATAGTTTATGATTTCTTTGATAAGTTAAAATCTATTACTAAAGGTTATGCTTCATTTGACTATGAAATAATTGGTTATGAACCAAGTGATTTAGTAAAATTAGATATTTTATTAAATGGAGAAGTAGTAGATGCCCTTAGTATGATAGTCCATAAAGACTTTGCTTATAATAGAGGTAAGATGATTGTTCATCGCCTTAAAGAAGAAATTCCAAGACAATTGTTTGAAATTCCCGTCCAAGCAAGTGTAGGAAACAAAGTAATAGCAAGAACTGATATAAAAGCCTTAAGAAAAGATGTTCTAGCTAAGTGTTATGGTGGAGATATTACTCGTAAGAAAAAACTTCTTGAAAAACAAAAGGAAGGTAAAAAGAAAATGAAACAAATAGGTAGTGTTGAAGTACCACCTGATGCCTTTCTAGCAATACTTTCTACTAAAGAAAATTAGAGTTGTCATTAACTCTATTTTTTGTTAAAATCTTCTAGGAGCGTGATTTAATGAGTGAATTAATTCAAATCTTTGCTGTATTCCTAGAAGGACTAATTTCTTTTTTCTCACCTTGTGTTATTCCTTTAATACCATTATATATGGGCTATCTTGCTACTAATGCTAAAGAGATAGATGAAAATGGAAATGTTACTTATAAAAAGAAAATAGTTCTTATATATACTTTATTTTTTATTTTAGGTATTTCAATGTCCTTTTTTATTTTAGGACTATCCTTTACAGGTTTAGGAATGTTTTTTAAAGATAATAGAAAAATATTCTTAGAAGTAGGAGGAATCATTATAGTTATTCTAGGACTATTTCAATTAGGAATATTAAAAGTAGATTTTCTAAATAAAGAAAAGAAATTAAAAATTAATTTTAATCCTAATAAAATGACCAAGAAAACGGCTTTTTTAATGGGCTTTCTTTTCTCCTTTGCCTGGACTCCTTGTGTAGGTCCTGCGCTATCTTCAACTTTAATTATGGCTAGTACTGCTAGCACAGCTTTATTAGGAAATCTATTTGTTTTAGTTTATGCCCTAGGTTTCTTATTACCATTTATTATTTTAGGATTATTTACAACTAAAGTCTTAAATTTAATTAAAAGAAAACAAAACATTTTAAATTACGTTGTTAAAGTAGGTGCTATTATCATTATTATAATGGGCGCTTATGTATCTTATACTGGCTTTACTATGGAAAAAGTTAAAGATGAGGTAACTGTGACTTCAACAGGAAAAATAGAATTAGCAACACCTATTGACTTTACATTAAAAGATCAAAATAATAATACTCACTCCTTAGATGATTATATAGGCAAAACCATTGTTCTACATTTTTATGCTATAGACTGTTTCGCATGTTTAGATGAATTACCTAACATTGAAAAACTATATAATGATTATAATCAAAATAAAGATGATGTTATTATTTTAGGCATCGCTAACACCTCAAGAAATCCCAAAAAAGATATTATTAGTTTCTTAAAAGAAAATAATTATACTTTTACATCATTAATGGCAAAAGATAAATTATTTAATAAATATTATGTAACGACTTATCCAAATACTTATATAATTAACTCTAATGGCAATATCGCTTTTACTAGTTTTGGAAGCCTTACTTATGAAAGCTTGAAAGAAGAAATAGAAAAAGTAAGTAATTAGACTCTTTAAAAAAAAGTCATTTTCCTATATACTTATTATAGAGGGATAAGTAATGAATAGTAGAATTGAATTAAATAAAGATAAACAAAAAAATATAGATAAAGAAAAACAAGCAGCACATATTAAAAAAATAGTAAAACGAATAGTCTTAATTATTTTTATAATTTTCTTACTTGTTTTTTCAGCTTGCCTTTATATCACTAAGATTGGTACTACTTCTTTAATAGTTAATGAAGAAGCGCTTGTTAATTCTAAAATACCAGATTCATTTAGTGGCCTTAAAGTTGTTCAGTTTGGAGATTTACACTATGATAATAATGATTTATTAAAAGATGTAGTTAATTCTATTACTAAAAGAAATCCTGATTTAATTCTTTTTACAGGAGACTTATTAACTGATGAAGATTTAACACCGAAAGCAAGGAAAAACTTAGTAAACGAATTAAAAAAATTAGAAGCAACCCTTGGTAAATATGCTGTTTTAGGAGAAACAGATAATGATGAAGCTTTATCTATTTTAATAGATTGCGGATTTACCGTTTTAGATGATAGTAATGAACTTATTTATAATGAAAGTAATGAACCTATTATGTTAGTAGGGCTAAATACGAATAATGATGTAATTGATTATAATAAAGCTTTTACAAATTATAATCCTGATATTTATACTATAACAATATTCCATAAACCAGACTATATAGATGAATTTGTAGATACATATCAAACAGATTTAGCTTTAGCAGGACACTCTCATTTAGGAGAAATAAGAATACCTTACTTAATAAATTTAGCGAGCAAAGACAATGCTTCTAAATATATAAACTCATATTATGAAATTAATAATACTAAATTCTATATTACTTCAGGAATAGGTACTGATACTTATGATGTTAGAATCAATTCTAGACCATCTATTAATTTCTTTAGACTTAGGAAAACAGCTTAGTAAAGAAGTTTTCCTTTTTCTTTTCTTCTTTAATATAAAGAGGAATAGTTTCTATTTTTTTATTATAAAGACTAATTTTAATATTACCGACTTTTCCTTCTTTAATAGAATCATCTATACTAGCAAGAACTTTTACATTATCTTTTTCTTCCAAAGTTAAAGGGTAGGTAAAAGATTTTTTTACATAGTAAAGATTATCATCAATAACAAGATCAAAATCATTTTTATCAACAATATTATAATTACTATAGAGATCAAAAGTAGACTCAGCTAATCTTTCATGATTATTATACTCATCATTATCATCTAAACTAACAATAGTTATTTTTAAATCATCTTTTTTGTGAGTTGTAACTAAAGTTTTACCAGCACTAGGAGTATAACCGTTTTTTCCACCAGTACAATATTTATAATCACCTAATAATTTCATCCTGTTATACCAAAGATAACTTTTACTATCAGTTTTAACTCGATATTCTTCTGTACTAGTTATTTTTCTATAAGTTTTATTTTTATAAGCATATCTAGATAATTTTGCCATATCTCTTGCTGTTGAATAATTCTTAGTCTCTTCATCAAGACCATGAGCATTACTAAAAGTAGTATTAGTCATCCCAATTTCTTTAGCTTTTTCATTCATCATCTTCACAAATTCTTCTTCGCTACCAGCAATTTCCTTAGCAATTACAACAGCAGCATCATTACCACTTCTAAGCATTAATCCATAAAGAAGATCAATTAATTTCATTTTTTCATTTAACTCTAAATAAATACTAGTACCATACATCTTTAATATTTCTTCATCCACTTTAACATAACTATCTAAATCTCCCTCTTCTAAAGCAATAATACAAGTCATTATTTTTGTAATAGAAGCGATAAGTCTAACTTCATCAGCATTATTCTCATATAAAACTCTACCACTGTTTAAATCCATAACTATACTACTTCTAGCAGTATCACTTCCTAAAACATTTAAAGGAATTAAGAAAATAAAAAGAGCCAAAACTAATAATTTTTTCATTAAACTTCACCTAATAAAACTTATTCTAAAAAAATAAAAGTATAACTTTCAAATGTAAAGTAGTAGTACTATTAGAAATAATTCTTGCCTTTTTCTAAATAATAACATATCCTAAAATTAGGAAGGAGGAAAAATGGTGAGAGGATTAAAATTATTTGGTATCTTAGCAGTATCAGTACTATTTATAACAGGATGTGGTAATAGTGAGAGGACATTAACTTGTAGTATGAGCGAAGAAGATGATGGACTTTCAATGTCACAAACAGTAGATTTGACTTTTAACGATGACAAAGTTACTAATGTTAAAATGAGTATAGATACTAAAGTAACTGATAGTACTTATCAAGAAAATTGGGATATGTTTGTTTCCATGATGGAATCTCAATATGAAGAAAGTAGTGCAAATGGTATTAAAGTAACAACTAAAAATAATAGTGACAATTACACTTATACTATTTCACTAGATGCTAATTTAGAAGAAGCAAGTGAAGAAGATTTATCCAACTATGGCCTTGATACCTTTACAGAAGAAGGTATAACTTACGAAGAAACAAAACAAGAGGCAGAAGATGCAGGATATACTTGTAAATAAAAAAGAAAAGTCTTTCTCTTTTCTTTTTTTTGTGTTATATTATTTCTATAAGAATAGGAGGAGTTAAAGATGACAAAAGGGAGTGCTAGAAAAGAAGTAATAAAGCAAGAGGAAATACCTAGCTGGATTTATATTTTGTTACTTACAGCAGTCGCTATTTTAGGATGGGTTTTAGGAAAGTTTGATTTACAAATAGGTAAAGCAACTCTTACATTAGCTGTATTTGCCTATCCATTTAGATATTTTATAGCAAATATTATTACCAAAAAATATGGTTATAAAGAAACAATGGATGGAATAAGTTATTCAGCATGTTTAATGCTATTATTTATGATAGTAGCAAGTTTACTTGGACAACATGATATTGATTATGTCCCTGTAACAGGAGAAGTTTTTGCATATCTAGCTAGTCAAATGATTAACCTAACTATTTATTATTACTTATATATGAATACTGAAGGTAATAAACTACCAATACTTGCAACATATATCTTTGCAATGTTAGTAGATAACTTGATTAGTATGTTATTTATAAGTAGAATGACTATGGTAGATGCTTTCTGGAGAACTTATTTTGTTACTATACTAATAGAGACAATGATTTCTATCATCTTAATTAATTATGATGAGAAAAAAGTATTGCCAGCACCTAACAAAAGAAGAAAAAGCAAAATTAGAAAATGAATAAAGGATTTACATTAATAGAAATGTTAGCAACTATTATAATACTAGGAATATTAGTAACAATAGTATTATTAAGTGCTAATAGATTAATATCTTCTAGTAATTTAGAGTACTATAATACTAGTGAAAAAATGATGATACTAGCTAGCAAAGATTATTTTGCTGATTATAGAAGCTATTTACCTAAAGAAGTAAATGGAACAACTAGGGTATTATTAAGCGCTCTAGTAAGAGAAGAATATATTGATATGATAAAAGATGTAAATGATAATGATTGTAATACTAGTAAAAGCTATGTAGAAGTAGAAAAAACTAGCAATAATGAGTATCTATATAAAGCACATTTAGTCTGTGATAAAAGTAATTATGAAACTAAGGATGGGGAGTAAAGTATGGATAAGAAAAGAAAAAAGTACATTATATTAGTAATAGTAACAATAGCAATAAGTATAATAGCTTTGGTAGGAGCAAGCTATGCTTTACTAACAATGACCATAGAAGGAGATAAGAAAATTACTTTAACAGCAGGAATTTTAAAGGTTGATTTTGATGAAGGGGATAATATTAATCTGAATGAAATAGCACCTATGACAGATTCACAAGGATTAAATACAACACCTTATACATTTACAATAACAAACACAGGTAACATAAATGCCTATTATCATGTATCGCTTGAAGAAGATAGTAATAATACATTAGATAGCTCTTATTTAAAAATGAGATTAGTAGGAGACAATGGTTATGATAGTGGTATAGTTAGAGTCAATAGTTATGGAACAGGTACTTTTGATATAACTAGTGAAGATGCTCTAGAACCATCAGATACTGTAACTTATCAATTATGGATGTGGTTAGATAATGAAGCTGACAATAATGCACAAGGCAAATTATATCAAAGTAAAATAGTAGTAACCAGTTTTGATAGGGAACAAGGTAAAAATGCAGCATTATTCTTAAAGAGCAAATCAAATGTCGAAAATTTAGATTACAATAGTGCAACAGATACCCAAAAGAAAGAGATGTGGGCATTTAATCATGATGCTACAGAACAAACAGAATCATTAACTGATTATAGATATATAGGAGCAAACCCTAATAACTATGTAACATTCAATAATGAAACATGGAGAATAATAGGAGTATTCACAGTAGATGATGGCACTGGCAAAAAAGAACAAAGATTAAAACTTATAAGAGATGAGTCTATTGGTAATTATACATGGGATGATAATAGTCTTAATGATTGGCCTAATTCCACGTTGCAGTCATATTTAAATAGTGAATACTATAGTTCATCACTAAGTGAAGAATATAGTAGTATGATTGATAACAGTTTATGGTATTTAGGCGGGACAGCTAGTAATAATTTCTATACAAGTGATAATGGATTGACTAATAATTTTTATATGTATGAAAGAAGTACAACTATATTTACAGGGAGAACTACAAACTGGATAGGAAAAGTTGGATTGATGTATCCAAGTGATTATGGATACGCTACAAGTGGTAGCTCTACAACAAGCAGAAACACTTGTTTAAATAAAGAATTATATAATTGGATTAATGTAAATGATTGTTATACAAATGATTGGCTATTTAATTCTAATATTCAGTGGACTTTGACGTCTTCTTCTAATGTGCCTTACTTCACGTTTAGTATATTGGAAACAGGTGGCGTTAATACTGAACTATCTAATATAACAAATTCTGTAAGGCCAGTTGTTTATTTAAAATCTGATATCATAATAATAGATGGCGATGGTAGTAGTAGTAATCCATACATATTACAGTGATGATATGTTCTGCTAGATAGTTCTTGTAAAAATAATAAATGTAGTCTAAAATAAGTTATGTAAAATAACTTATTTTTTAGTTAGGCGATGATGTTTATGAAAGACTTTAAGGAAAAATTAAAACTAGTTCCAGAATTACCTGGAAGTTATCAGATGAAAGATAAAAATGGTTATATTATCTATGTAGGTAAAGCTAAGAACTTGAAGAAACGGATCAGCAGTTATTTTAGAGGTAATGTAACTGGTAAAACTGCTATGCTTGTAGAGGATATAGATGACTTTGAATATATCGTAACAGATAGCGAGTTAGAGAGTTTAATTCTTGAAATCAACCTAATTAAAAAATATAATCCTAAATATAACATCTTACTTAAAGATGATAAGAGTTATCCATATATTGAACTAACTAATGAAAAGTATCCAAGACTTCGAGTAGTTAGAAATGTCAAAAGAAAGAAAAAAAATCATAAATTGTTTGGACCATATCCTAATGTTACTGCAGCACGTAAAACAGTTAATATGATAAATAGATTGTATCCTTTAAGAAAGTGTGAGAAACTTCCTAAAAAAGAATGCCTTTATTATCATATAAATGAGTGTTTAGGATATTGTATAAAAGAGATAGATAACAATACTATTAAGTCTATGACTGATGAGATAACTAGTTTTCTTAAAGGTAATAGTAGCTTTATTAAAGAGAAAATTACAAAAGAAATGGAAAAGGCTAGTCTTGCTTTAAATTATGAGAAAGCAATAGAGTTAAGAGAAATGTTAACAGATATAGATATAACTTTAACCAAACAAAAGATAGATTTAAAGAAAAATTATAACTTTGATATCTTTAACTATACTGTAGTTGATAATTACTTGGAGGTAACAGTTTTCTTTATAAGAGAAGGAGTACTTTTTGGAAGACACCATGAAACATTGCAAACATTAGATAATGTTGTTGATGATATTGAAGAATACATCATTAAATTTTATGAAAAAAATATTCTTGCTCATGAAATATTAATACCTGATACTTTAAATGCTGAACTTTTAAGTGAATACTTAAACGTAAAAGTTCATGTCCCTAAAAGAGGAGAGTTGAAGAAATTAGTTGACCTTGCCGAAGAAAACTCTAAAGTAGTTCTAAATGAAGAGTTAGAGACTCTTAAAAAAGATGATAAAAAGAAACAGGAAGCCTTAAATGAGTTAAAAACTCTCCTAGGAATAGAATCTGTATCTCGGATGGAAAGCTTTGATAACTCTCATTTATTTGGAACATACTATGTAGGGGCTATGGTTGTGTTTCGTGATTTTGAACCTTTAAAAAATGATTACCGCAAATATAAAATAAGTACAGATGTTAAAGATGATTTAGGTGCTATGAGAGAAGTTTTATATCGTAGATATTATAAAGCTATTATGGATAATGAAGTATTACCAGATTTAATTGTTATGGATGGGGGGGAAACCCAAGTAAATGTCTGTAAAGAAATTCTTACTAGTTTAAACTTATCTATTCCGATAATTGGACTAAAAAAAGACTCTCATCATCGTACTAATACTGTTATTGATAGTAACTACAAGATATTAAATATTAAAAGTGATAGCAATTTATTTCTTTACTTATCTAAAATTCAAGAAGAAGTCCATCGCTTTGCTATTAGTTATCATCGTAATATTAAAAGTAAAGGACTACTATCAAGTTACTTAGATTTAGTACCTGGAATTGGTGAAGTTAGACGCAAAGAACTATTAAAGAAATTTGGTTCTATGAAAAAAATGAAAGAAGCAAGTGTAGATGAATTAAGTGAAATAGTAGGAGAAGTTGTCGCTAACAACTTATATCAAGTCTTACATGAGGAGGAGAAAGATGAAAATAAATAAAAAAGGATTTACAATGTTAGAGTTACTTGCTGTTATTATAATATTAGGTATATTAATGACTATAGCCTATATGGGAGTATCACAATATATGAATAGAGCAAGAGAAGCTACTTACGAAGATTTTGAGGCAAATATTACTAGTGGTGTTACTAATTATTTAATTGATCATTCAGGTCAAATTCCAACTGAGGGAGAGTCTTTAGTCGTTGATGTAGCAAAATTAGTTTGTGAAGGTTATATTGAAGATTTACAAGATCCAAGAGAATCTTCCGAAACATGTAATTTAGAAAGCTATGCCATTGTAACAAGAAATGCTGATACTGGTTATAATATGGATCTTGAATATGAGGCCTGTTTAAAATGTTCTAATTATGAAAGTGCAGCTTGTTCTAATTCTATAAGTGGTATAGAAAGATTAAGAAAAGATGCATCTTGTGAGGTAAAATAATGAGTACAATAAAAGTAATGGATGAAATACTTGCCAATAAAATAGCAGCAGGAGAAGTAGTAGAACGTCCTTTAAATGTTGTCAAAGAGTTAGTAGAGAACTCTATTGACGCTGCATCTAATGAAATAAAAATAACCCTAATAGATTCAGGAACTAAAAAAATAGTAGTAAGTGACAATGGAATAGGAATGAATAAAGAAGATGCCCGCATTGCTTTTTCTCGTCATGCTACTAGTAAATTAAAAGATTTAGATGATCTATTCAATATTTCATCTTTAGGTTTTAGAGGAGAAGCCCTTCCTTCAATCGCTTCTGTTTCCCATGTTTATCTCCAAACTAGCAAGGATGGAGTAGGTACAGCCATTTCTTTAGACGGTGGTGTTATAGAAAATATTGAGAATACCGATTTAAGTGCTGGAACTACTATTGAAGTAAAAGATTTATTTTATAATACACCAGTAAGACTTAAGTATATAAAGAATCTTTATACTGAGCTAGCGTTAATAGTTGAATATGTTAATAAAATGGCACTTTCTTATCCAGATATTAGATTTGTTTTAACTAATAATGAAAAGGAATTATTAAATACCAGTGGTGATGGTAAGCTTTTAAAAGTAATCTATGCTGTCTATGGAATAGATGTTGCCAAAAAAATGATAGAAATATCAGGAGAAAATGATGATTATGTCATCTCTGGTTACATTGGTTATCCAGAAATAGCTAAAACATCTCGTAATGTTATTACTACTTTAGTAAATGGTAGAGTTATTAAAAACTTAGATTTAAATAGATGTATAATAGATTGTTATCATACTTATATACCTAAAGATAAATTTCCTATGATAGTTTTAAATATAGATGTAGACCCAATTCTAATAGATATTAATATACATCCGCAAAAGATGGATATAAAATTCTCTAAATTAGATAGTCTAAAAGAGTTAATTACAAAAGTAATTAGTTCTAAATTAAAAGAGATTCTTTTAGTACCTCATGCTAATATTAGAGATTTAAATACTATCTATGAAGTAGAAGATTCTCTTCCTGTTAATACGATTAACTATGACTTAGATGATGAAGAAGAGCCTGTTAAAGAAACATCTCCTAATCTAGAAGAATTATCTTTTGATTTTGATAATGATAATAAAATAACTGGTACTAAGACTGAAGAAGTAGTTGAAGAAGAAAATGAAGAAAAAGATGACTATCGTATTAAAGAAATGATACCAGTTGGTATCGTTCATAAGACTTATATTATAGCAGAAAACTCTAGTGGTATGTATATAATAGATCAACATGCTGCAGCAGAGAGAATTAACTATGAGAAGGTTTTAAATACTTTATTAAAAGATGATTATAAAATTATAGATTTATTAGTACCTATTAGATTAGAATATCCTAAAGATGAGTTTATAAAAATTAAAGAACATATGGATATTTTAAAAAGTATAGGAATCTTTTTAGAAGAGTTTGGTGATAATACTTTTATTGTTAGAAGTCATCCTACCTGGTTTTTTGAAGGATATGAGAGGGAAGCAATAGAAAAGATAATTGCTATTACTCTAGAAAAAGGTGAATTTGATAAAGAGAAATTTATTTATAGAACTGCTGCCACTATGGCTTGTAAAATGAGTATCAAAGCTAATGACTATCTAGATTTAGATACAGCTAAAATTCTCTTAGATAATCTAAGACGATGTGACAATCCTTTTACCTGTCCTCATGGTAGACCAACTATTATTACATATAGTAATTATGATTTAGAAAGGCTCTTTAAACGAGCAATGAATTAAAGAAAGATAGTGAAGTTTATGATTATTGCAATATTAGGACCAACAGCCGTTGGTAAGACTGCTTTAAGTATAGCATTAGCTAAAAAGTACAAAGCTGACATTATTAATTTTGATGCTATGCAAGTATATGAAGAATTAGATATAGGCACTGCCAAAGTAACTAAAGAAGAAATGGAAGGAGTCCCTCATCATTTACTTAGCAATGTATCCCTTGATAGAAATTATTCTGTTTATGACTATCAAAAAGATGCAAGATGCTTAATAGATAAACTACTAAAAGAAAATAAAAATATTATCTTAGTAGGAGGAACAGGACTCTATTTAAAAGCAACCCTTTTTGATTATAACTTTAGTGAAGGAACAACATATAATGAATATGCTGATTTAAGCAATGAGGAAATTCTTGATAAAATAAAATCTTACAATGTAGAAGAATTACCTCATCTAAATAATAGAAAAAGATTAGTAAGACTTTTAAATAAATTAGAAAATAATGAGATTATCACTAATAATGGGAATAAGCTTCTATATAAAGATACTATCTTTGTAGGATTAACTACTGATAGAGATATTTTATATGATAAGATTAATAAAAGAGTAGATATTATGTTTAATAATGGCCTATTAGAAGAAGTAGAATCATTAAAAGATAATTTTAAAAACTCTAAGGCCTTAAATACTGCTATTGGTTATAAAGAATTTATTCCTTACTTTAATAGAGAAAAAACTTTAGATGAAGTAAAAGATGATATTAAGAAAAACTCAAGACACTATGCTAAAAGACAGTATACTTTTTTTAATCACCAATTTAATTTAAAATGGTTTAATACTAACTATGATGATTTTAATAAGACAATTGACGAAGTTATTAATTACCTAGAGGAACTTAATAATTAACACCTGCAACCATTATTTGGTTGCTTTTCCTTGTATTTTTTCATAAAATATGATAAAATAACACCAAATTGAAGGGGTATGTAGTATGAGTAGTAAAGAGCGTGTGTTTGCAAAAGGATACAGTGGAAAGAAATTATTTTTAATATTTGTTATAGGTTCTATCTTTGGAGCCTTTTATGAACAAATACTTAACCTAATTAAAGTTTATCTTGCTACAGGAGATATTGTTTGGGAATTAAGAAGAGGAGTAATTTATGGACCTTTTAGTCCAATCTATGGAGCAGGTGCTGTTTTATTTGTTTATTTATTAGTAAAACCAAATTATTCTAATATCAAAACTTATATTTATGGTTGCCTATTAGGAGGAGGCTTTGAATATTTAATAAGTTTATTACAAGAAATATTTACTCATACTAGATCTTGGGATTATTCTAGTTACTTTTTAAACATAGACGGTAGAACAACTATTCCTTATATGTTAGTATGGGGTATCTTTACTCTAATCTTTGCCAAAATAATTTATCCATTTCTTTCTAAGTGGATAGAAAAAATACCTGTAAATATAGGTAATATAATTTTCTATATCTTGTTAATATTCTTAATAATTGATATGTTTATATCATGGACCGCTTTATTTAGAAGTGCTATGAGAAGAAATGATATTGAACCTATCACTCCAGTTGGTAGACTCTATGATAAAGTCTATCCCGATAGTGTTTTATCTAAAAGTTTTCCTAATATGGATTTTAAAGTTAGAAAGGGTAAGTAGTATGATAACATTAATCTGTTTAATTTTGATATTTATAGCATCTTACTTACTAGTAAAAGAATATCTAGTTGCTTTAAAAGGTTCCAAAATAACTTTAAAAAGAACCTATGATACTCCAACATTTGCTATTTTAATACCAGCACGAGATGAATCTTTAGTAATACCTAACCTTTTAGATAGCATTAAAAAGCAAACTTTTAAAATAGAAGCTAAAGATATTTATATTATTGTAGAGTCTAAAAAAGACAAAACAGTTGATATTGCAAACAAAAGAGGTATTAATATAATCTACCGTAAAAATTTAACCAATAGAAGAAGAAAAGGTTATGCCTTAGATGATGCCATCAAAGAGATAATCAAAGATAAAAAACACTATGATGCTTATTTTATTTTTGATGCTGATAATGTTTTAGATCGCAATTTCTTTAAGGAAATGGTTAAAAGTTATAAAAAAGGGTATGATATAGGTATAGGTTACCGTAATACTAAAAACGGTAATGCTAGTATATATTCCGCTGCTTCTTCCTTAACTTTTTCTATGATTAATACATTTTCAAATAATTATAAGTTAAAACATAATTTAAATTTAACCATTAGTGGCACAGGTTTTTATATAAAAGGTAAAATATTAGAAGATTTAGGTGGCTATCCTTTTAATAGTCTAACTGAAGATTATGAATTTACTTTATATGCTACCATAAATGATTTAACATCTACTTATAATATGAAAGCCAAATATTTTGATGAACAACCAACTAGTTATAATGTTACAATTAAACAAAGAACAAGATGGGTAAAAGGTTACTTTGATTCAAGAAATAAATATTATCCTCTATTAAAAGCTAAAGTTTTAAAAAAAGATAATAATTACCCATCAGCATATATCGCTTTAGTAGGAGTTAAACCCTATATTTTATTAGTTGTAAGTGTTATACTATATCTAGCTAATTTAATATATAGAATAGTTTCTAATTCTATAGTTAAAGTTGAAAGCTATAATCTTTTATTACAAGTATTATTAATTATAGTAGCAGTCTATTTAGTTCTTTTAATATTTACAGGTATTCTTTTAATAAAAGAAAAAGATAATCTTAGATTAAATAGAAAAATGAAAGTAAAAGCTTTATTTTATAATCCTATTTTTTTGGCAAGTTATGTAAAGTGTTTATATTTAGCTTTAAAAAATAAAGATTTAACTTGGGAAAAGATAGAGCATACTGCTAATATAAAAGAGGAGGAGTTAAAGAAATGATAACTTTAGTTAAAGATTACCATGAGGCTATGGGAATTACTCATAATGGTACCATGCATGATGATGAAGTATTCGCTACGGCTTTCCTATATTTATATTTTAATGACTTTAAAGTAGCAAGAGTAAGTGAAGTAAAAGATGATATTTCTCCTAAAACTATAGTTTATGATATTGGTAGAGGTAAATTCGACCATCATCAAGTAGATGCTAAAGTTAGAGAAAATGGAATTAAATACTCATCTTTTGGCCTTCTTTTTGAAGAGTATGGGCCTCTTTATTTAAAAAAGTTAAAAATAAAAAATGCTAAAGAAGTTTATAACTATTTTGTTAAAGACTTTATAGAAGCGATAGATGCCATTGATAATGGCATTTTTCCTGAAATTAAATCTTCATATAAAATTAAAATAATTGGGGATTTAATGAAATTATTTAATCCCAGTTATTTAAGTAATGATAATTCTGATGAACAATTCTTAAAAGCTGTCACTATCGCTAAAGTAATAATAGAAGAAGAATTAAAACAAGTTATAGGAAAAGTTGCAGCAAGTAAAAAAGTTAAAACTATTTTAAATAAAACTAAAGGACCTATTTTAATATTAGATGAATATTTACCATATCAAGAATCATTATTAAGTTCCCCTAAAGGTAAAGATATAAAACTAGTTATATATCCTACTAATAGAGGAGGATATGGTGTTAAAACAGTTCCTATTAGTTTAACAGATAAAAATAGTAGAGTTTATTTTCCTAAAGGCTGGGGAGGTCTTACTAATGAAGCTTTAGAAAAAGAAACAGGAGTTAAAGGCGCTACCTTTTGCCATATTAATAGATTTTTGCTAACATCAAAAGATTTAGACTCTGCTTTAGAACTAGCAAAGATTACTATTAATATAAATGAAAAAAATTAAGATAATAAATGTTGTAATAAAAGTAATATAGGTTAAAATAATAACAGGAGGAATGAATATGGATAATGACGGAAAAAACTTAAAGAAGATAATGACAGTTATAACAGTTATCATAACTATTCTTTTAGTTGCATTTATCATTTATGCTGTTAAAATGAATCTTTTAACAAGTCCAGAACTTTTAGTTGAAAGAATCAAAGAATATGGTTTAATTGGTCCTATTATTTTCTTATTTCTTCAAGCTGTTCAAGTCATTTTCCCAGTTATTCCTGGGGGTGCTTCCTGTCTTGCTGGAACTCTTGCTTTTGGACCAATAGAAGGTTTTATTTATAATTATGTAGGTTTAACTTTAGGAAGTATTATTGCCTATATGCTAAGTAGAAACTTTGGCCTTCCTTTAATAAAAAAACTATTTAAAGAAGAAACAATAAATAAATATTTAAAATATATTAGAACAAAAAAGTTTGAAAAAATATTTTTTTGGGGTATTTTCTTACCAGGTGCCCCTGATGATTTATTATGCTATATCGCTGGTATTAGCAATTTGACCTTTAAAAAATTTGTTATTATAATATTAATAGGTAAACCATTAACCTTAATATTCTATAGTTTGTTTGTAAAATTATTTTAAGGAGTTTTTATGAGACATGTTAGTTATCTTTCATTTTATGAAAGTCCCATTGGCTTAATTAGAATTAACACTAGTGATTATGATGTTTTGTCAATAAGATTTATTTTAGAAAAGGAAGAAACTGAAAGAGAAAATACTTTAAGTATTAAAGTAAAAGAGGAACTAGATTTATATTTTAAAGGTAAACTGACATCATTTTCATTTTATAATTATTTAATATCAGGTCTAGAAGCTAGAGTTTTAGAAGCAGTAAGTCATATTCCATATGGAGAAACTATAACTTATAAAGATATTGCTAAAACTCTTGGCAATGAAGAGATAGTAAGCCCTGTAATAACAGTTTTAAACAATAATCCTTGTCCTATTTTAATACCTTGCCATAGAGTTATAGAAAGTAAAGAAACACATGGAAGTTATGTATCTGATATAGAAAAAAAAGAGTTTCTTTTAAGCTTAGAATCCAAAAAGAAAACGATGCTTTGATTTTTTTGTAAAGAACCAGATTTAATTGCTTTTTAAGTTGAAGTTAAAATAAGACTATGCTATTATTATAATAGGTGATGAGTATATGACTGAAACGGTTTATAGTGAAGAAAATATGAGAGTTCTACTATTCTATGTAATAATACCTTTAATAGTAATTCTCATTTTATTTTTTATTATAACAAAGCTATATGAACATTTTAACAAGAATAAAGATAAAAATCGTACTAACTTTGTAATTAATTATTGGAGCAACGTTATGGGAATAATATTTACAGCTATTCTTTTATCTGTATCTATTGGTTTTTCTTTAGCATTTACAGAAAATGTAAGAGCCTTAAATGCAGTAGATGAAAATATAGTTTTTTACTATTTCTTTATGGTATTTCCTATATTTCCATTAATTTTCTTAATTTATTATATTTGTAAATTTATTATTAACATTAGAAGAAAAGAAAAACTCGATAAACAGGAAAGTGAGGAATAACGATTATGAAAGAAAAAAAAGAAAGTTCATTTATAAATATATTTGTTTATCTTTTAATAGTAATTATAATTTTATTAATTATCGCACCACCTTTAACTAGAGTATTTCTTAGCGAAGAGACTACAAATATTAATAATTCTAATATTAGTAATGATAATGCTTTAACCAGCGCCACTGCTTTAACTTGCAGAAGAGAAGCAACTGTAGGCACTATGATTTATAATATTACTATCACTAGTAATTATGGTAATGATATTTTAAATAAAGTTACTTTTGTCTATGATGGGCCTGCTACAGTAGATCCTACTATTGTTGATAATCCTATTTTAACAGAAATGAATAATATCAGAAATTCTGGACTAGTAGAAGAAACAACAGATAATTTATCAACAACCTTTGTATTAACAAAAGAAACGAAAGAAGCTAACCCTTCTAATACAAGCTTAGATGCTTTCTTTCAACCACTAGAGAATCAACAAGCTAATCTTGAAGCTTTAGGGTATACTTGTTCAACCCTAACTGCTTAATAACACAAATAATTAAAGACAAAGTGATAAGAAGAGAAAATAATAAATAGAAACTTATAATATAACTCAATCTTCCTAAAATAAAAGTACTAGATAAACTATTAATAACTAACATAAAAGGATAGTTATAATTAGTTAAAACATTAATACTACAAGAAAAATATAATAGTAAATATTGAATTAAGATTACTAAAATCCCAATAACTAAAGCAAGATATAAATACCTATCTTGTTTTTTAGTGCCATCTATTTCTTTATATGGAATAAATAATAATAAAGAAAGAGGAATTATTTCATAAATAAAGAATAATAAACTACCTTTAAAGATACTTATGATATCACTATTAAAAGGTACTCTTAAATAAGTTAAATCCAAACTGAAACTGCTACCTATAATATTAATAACAAATAAAGGTACAAAAATAAAACTAAGAATTAAAGAAAGGCTAGTTAATTCTTTATAACTCTGATTAGAGGATACTAAACACATTAACAAAAGAAGAATAAGAATGCTATAGAAATTACCACTACTTAAAAAAGAATCTTTAATAAAATTAGTACTTTCTATTATTAAATAAATAAAGACTGTTAAATAAGTTAAAGATATTATTATTTTTAAAAATCTTTTTTCTATTTTAAAATTCTTTCTTAGTTTTAAAATAACTTTAAATAAAAGTATAACCAAAATACTACCTAAAATAATACTAATAATAGTATCTTGTTTGCTAACATTAATAATATTTTCTATAAAAAGAGGAAAAGACGAAGTTGTTAAAAAGAAAGTTAAACTAGCTAGTTGTAATAATCCTATTTTTTTATTAACCATAATTATTTTTATCCTCCTCTTTTAAATTAATATTAATACTTATGTCCGCCTTATTATATGTACTATAATTAGCATTTCTTGTTTTTAAATAAATATAATTAATAACATTAGAAATATTATAGTTATTCTTTCTTTCATTATTAACCAATTCAAAAATATTATCTTTTAAATCTTTAATAACTATCTTTTTTAATTCTGTTAAATCATCACTATCAGGGCTATCAATTTTACCTTCAACTTTTATATTAATGGTATTATTTTTATAACTTATTCGTGGTTTTAAATCATACACATTTACTTCATAATAATCATTGTTTAATTGTACTTTAGTATTAAAAGCATCTATTTTGTTATTAATTAAATAATTAGCTCTTGCTAAACTCCTTCCTAAAATAATTTTTGAAGAAGGAATATAAATACCTTCACTTCTTAAATTGTTTTTATAACTAATAAGAGGAATACTAGCATCCTTAATATCATCTAAACTACTACTTAGAAATTCTTTAAAAGTAACATTAATAATACTGGCACTTTCGTTTCTTTCTTTATTTATAAAACTTTTATAATCATTACGTTTATGATAATTCTTAAACAATTCTTCCAAACTATCTTCTGTTCCTAAAACTAAATAATCAATAGCTGTAAATTCATCTTTAAAGAAATTAAGAGTTTTATTATCTATAATATTAGTATTTAAAACAACTACTTCTAAATGATTATAATAAGTCTTTTTATTATCAATATTTTTAGCTTTTAAAAAGACTTCTCCTAAACTATCACCCTTAACATTATAGACTTTATTATCATCATTAATAACATTTAAGTAAAGAGAATACCTATTATCTTTAAATTCTATACCTAGGGTATCAACAACTGCAAGACTATTTAATTCATCATAAGGTGTAAAGCCTAAGAATATTAATAGTACAATTAATAATATAATAATCTTTTTCATGAATCTCTCTCCCTTATTCTGTTTTTAGTAAGTAAAGGATTTCTTTTTCTAATACCTTTATGAGACCCCTTAATTATAGTGTCTTTAATTTCTTCTTTTATGAAAGGAGAAAAAGGAGCTGTATAAGGAACAGAAAGTGAAGAAGTAGTAACTAAAGATGAAAGTAAAATAATAAAACCTGTAAATATTCCAAATAGTCCAAAAAACATAGCAAGAAACATAAGGATAAATCTCCACCATCTAAGAGCATAAATCATTTCAGCTGAAGAAAAGGCAAGACCAGATATTGCTGATATCGATATAACTATAATCATAATAGGAGAAATTATCCCCGCAGCCACGGCTGCATCTCCTAAGATTAAACCACCAAGTATTGATACAGAAGTTCCCATACTAGCTGGTTTTCTAATATCACTTTCTCTTAGTATTTCAAAAGATATACTCATAAATAAAGCTTCAATTAAAGCTGAGAAGGGTACAGTACTTCTTTGTTCAAGGAAATTTAGAAATAAAGAGAGTGATATAATATCTTGATTATGAGTAGTTAGAGCAATATATAGAGCAGGCGTAAAAATAGATATTATAAAAGCAAGCAATCTAATTATTCTAATAAAAGAAGTATTAATTGCTTTTTCATAATAGTCATCACTAGTGTGTAAATAATCAATAAAAAAAGTAGGAGTAATTAAAACGTATGGAGAATTATCAGCAACTATAGCAATCTTACCTTCAAGTAGAGCTTGACTAACTTTATCAGGTCTCTCTGTAGAAGTTATAGTAGGAAAGAAAAAATTAGTCTTATTATCCAAATAACTTTTTAAACTGCCAACATCAATAATCCCATCAACATTGATTTTATTAAGTTTATTTTTGATAATATCAACATTTTTCTTTAAAGCGATTGTTTTCATATATAAAATACCAATCTTAGTTTTACTAGATTTACCAATAAACATCCCATCAACATATAAATCGCATGTTCTAATCCGTCTTCTAATAAGCCCGACATTTGTATTGAAATTTTCATTAAATGCATCTTTACTACCAGTTATACTTGCTTCATTACTAACTTCAGGAATACCTCTATCAACACTAGATCGCGCTTCAATCGCTATCGCTTCATCATCATTATAAATTAAAAGAGCAAAACCCATACAAATATAGTCTGTCATATCACTTAATTTATTTAATATTTTTCCATTATTAGTAGGAATAAAATTAAGAATTTCTTCTCCAATATCATTACTTTGAAACTTAATAGTTAAAAGCTTTTTTAAAATGAAATCATTAACATAATTAGAACTACCCAAAACTTCACTCATTACTAAAATGATTTCTCTATTATCTATAATAAATGGTCTAACAATTAAATCAGTAGAATTTCCAAAAGCTTTTTTAATCTCATCAACAAGCATAACTTCACCTCATTTCACTTTTAGTATTACCAAAATAAAGATTATTATTAAATAAAAAAAGAGGTGCTTAACCTCTATTGTTTATAAATTCTTACTTTCTGTGCTTCTTCTTCATCTTTATGGAAGTCATTATAATATGTTTTTGCCATTTTAATCGCTTGTCTATTACTAAAAACCATTTTTCTTTTACCATCACTAGTATAATACTTACTTAATGGTTCCATATAATCTATTGTATAACTAGTTTCATTTGGATTTCTAGTAGTAGTTATTTCTTTTTTAGGATCATTTAAATCAATGTATTTTTCTCCATCTTTTTTTAAAATTGTTAAGTATCCATATCCTGCCATACTTAGACTAAAAAAATTACCAACATTATCAGTTACTATATCATCATCAGGATATAAAACACTGATACTTGCTAAGAATAAATCATCAATATTATTTCTTTCAAACATATTTTTCTCTCCTCTTTGTGTAATTATGATATAGCACATTTTCTTGGGTGTCAAGCGATACTAAAAAGCTTTTCCGTTCATAAATTTTGTAGTAATCTATTAGTAGGTGAAATTTATGTTAGTTAAAATAATAGATTATGATCATCAAGGCAGAGGAATTGCCAAAGTTGATAATAAAGTAATATTTATACCTAAAGTAAAACTAGGTGAAGAAGTTTCTATTAAACTAGTAAAAGATAAGAAAAATTACTCTATAGGTAAAAGATGTGACCCTATTAAAGTAAAGTATTGTCCTTATTATCAAACTTGTGGAGGATGTCAGATAGGGCATTTAAATTCTGATGAACAGTTAGAATTTAAAAAGAATACTGTTAAGAATATTTTCTCTAAATATACAAATTATAATTTAGACTCTTTAGAGATAATTCCTACTAAATGTTATAACTATCGTAATAAAGTGACTTTTCATATTAAAGGAGATAAGTTAGGCTATTATGAAGAAGAGTCTAATAATTTAATACCTATAGATAAATGCAATTTATTAGATAGTAATATTATAACCCTAACAGCTTTGCTTAATTCTTTTATTAAAGTACATAAGAACCTAACTAAAGCGATTATTAAATCTTTAGATGGTAAACTTATGTTAATATTAGAAGGTAAAGAGTCTAAAGAATCAATTAAAGAGTTCTTCTTATCAACTGTTAGTTCTCTATACTATAACAATGAACTAATCAGTGGTGTTCCATCTTTAATGATAGATGTTTTATCTAAAAAGTTTATGGTAAGAAAAGATTCTTTCTTTCAAGTAAACAAAGAGGGGATTAGTTTAATATATAAAGAAGTTATTGATTTAGTAAAAAAATTAAATTGTAATATTATCTATGATCTATACTGTGGTACAGGTACAATTAGTTTATTAGTAAGTGACTATGCTAAAAAAGTAATTGGTATTGAAGTAATAGAAGATGCAGTGAGGGATGCTAAAAGTAATGCTAAGTTAAATAATATTACTAATACAGAGTTTTATCTAGGAGACGTCAGTAAAGTTATTAATAAACTAAAGTTTGTTCCTGATACTATTATTTTAGATCCTCCAAGAAGTGGTATTTCTAAAGACTTAATAGAGTTTCTTTTATCATTAAAAGTAAAAAATATTATCTATGTCTCATGTAACCCTCTAACCCTTGCTCGTGATATTAATCTTTTAGATAGTTGTTATGAACTTAAATCTATTAAATTAGTGGATGAATTTCCTAATACTTATCATTTAGAGTCTATAACATTCTTAAATTTGCGAAAGAAAAAATAATAAACAATATAATAACTTAACTGTTATATATAATAATACATTTTATGATAAATATTTTATTATAGATGAGAATATAGTCTATCACTCTTGTTGCTAGTATAAATAGAATAGGTTATAAAACATTTTCCATTACCTTAATAGGGGATAGTGATGTAAAAGAAACATTACTAAAGAAAATAAATAAAATTATTTAAGATACAGTAAAAACTAGGAGGAAAAATATGAAATTTCTAATTAAAGAAGGAAGTATTAATGATATTAAAGAGATAATAGATGCTATTAAGTATTTACATGACATAATTGAAAACAAAGAATGGTATGCAATAGGACTTGCTAATTATGATAAGATATTAGATAAATTAAATGATGATGCCATTATTGTTAAAGCATTATATAAAGATAATTTAGCAGGTTTCCTACTTGCAGAGCGACATATTAATCCAAAACATGAACTTGCAGAAGAAATACCTAAAGATGAGTTATCTTCATCTATTGAAATGGATAATGCCGGAGTATTACCAAAATATAGAGGAAATCATTTACAAGAGAGTTTAATTTTAAAAGCAGAATCTATAATGAAAGAAAGAGATAATAGTATAAAATACTCTTACGCAACTGTTCATCCTGATAATTTAGCAAGTCTTAAGACATTAGAAAAGGCAGGTTATAAAAAATATAAAGAGAAGTTAATGTATGGTGGTAAAATTAGATATATAATGAGAAAGGAGCTAATATGAGTTATATAAAGGATTTAAGAAAATATGTAGGACATGCTCCTATTTTAACTGCAGGAGTAGGTTTATTTGTTTTTAATAATAAAGATGAAGTGTTAATGCAACTTAGAACTGATTATAATCAGTATGGTTTTCCAGGTGGAGCGATGGAATTAGGTGAAAGCTTTGAAGATGTGGCAAGACGTGAATTAAAAGAAGAAACTAACTTAGATATTATAGATTTAGAGATGGTTAAAGTGTTATCAGGAAAAGATACATATAGAGAATATCCTAATGGCGATAAATTATATGATATAACTGCCATTTATGTAATAAAGAAATATAGGGGAATTTTAAAAGTAAATGATAATGAGAGTAAAAAGTTAGAGTGGTTTAATGTAGATAACTTACCATCTAATATGACAGAACACACTAAAAACTATCTTTTAAAATATGGAGATATTTTAGGTATGGCTTTAAAGATATATAAAGGAGAATAAATAATGATAGATTTACATATGCATACAACTTATTCTGATGGAACAGATACAGTTAAAGAACTATTAGAAAAAGCTGAGTTTTTAGGTTTAGAAGTTATTTCTATAACAGA
>CAMMWS010000010.1:0-40161 GCA_946500695.1 uncultured Mycoplasmatota bacterium
GAGCAAGTGGTGTAACTTTAGTAGATGGAAAATATTATTTCTTTGGGATAAAATATGGTAAAAAGATGTATGGTTGGATAAATAATAATGGTACATATTATTATGCAGATCCTACAATAGGAGAGCTTGCTACTGATTGGACTGTTATTGATGGTAAAAGATATTTCTTTGGTCTTACTACAAAGCGAATGATGAAAGGAAAACTTACATATCCTGTTGATGGTAAAGTGTATTATTTAAATCCTAATACTGGGGAATTGGTTACAGGACATCAAGTAATAAATGGTAATGATTATTATTGTGATGAATTTGGAGTTTTAGAAAAAATTCAATATAATCCTCCATATTATAATCAGAAAGATGCACAATGGGAATATTTAAATTATGGTTTAGGTGTTTTTCGTTCTACTGGTTGTGCTCCTACTGTTATGGCTATGGCTTTTTCAAGTATTTTAGGGAAAACTATTTTACCTACTGACGTTGCTAATTATCTTTATTATAATACTAATGAATTTAATAAATATATTAAAGGATCTACTGGTATGGCAATAATTTATGCTAGTAATTATTATCATGTTAGATATACACCTCTTACTTCAAAAGAAACATTAGCATTGGCTTTAAGTGAAGGAAAATTAGTTTTTGCAGCGATGGGAAATGGTAGGTTTGCTACTACTACATATAATCATGCTATTCTTTTGAGCAGGTACCAAGATGGCCAAACTTATGCCTATGACCCTTTGGATTCTTCAAAGAATGGTTGGGTTGATATAAATATAATTATTAATGAGCAAAGCAAGGATCCAGATGATTCTAGGGGCGGTTCTAATTTTTATGCATTAGAGGAATATTAGAATATATAGGTGTTTTGCTTTATTGTAAAAGCTGACAATATTTGCTATACTAATGACATATGATTTTCTATTTATAATAAAGGAAGAGTTGATAGAGTGAAAAAATTGAACATTACTTTTTGTAGTTTTCCGGATTTTTCTGGTAATGCTAAGGCTTTGTATAATTATATGAAAAAGAAATATAAAGATGGTATGAACTATACTTGGATTGTTACTTCTGAAGTTTTTAAAGAAAAATTAAGTTCTAAAAATATTAATGCTATAGTTTTAGGTACTGATGAGTTTAAAAAATATATAAAGAAAACTGATGTTTTTTTTACTACACATTGTAATTTAACTGGTGATAAGACTGACAAAGCAATGTATATAGAATTATGGCATGGAATTAGTTCAAAAAAAGTTGGTTTTATGATGAGTAATATTTCTAATGCTGATAAGGCATGGTATGAGCATTTAAGCAAAACAGTTGACTATTTTATTGTTCCATCTGAATTTTGGACGACTATTTTTTCTGCCAGATTTAATGTTAATATTAAACAAGTATTACCACTTGGTTATCCTAAGTTAGATTTTATAAAAAATAAGAAAGCTTCTAAAAATTTATCTAAATTACTTAATAAAGATTTATCTAATTATAAGAAAATTATATTTTATATGCCTACCTTTAGAAAAGGTTGTGGTAGAGAAGATGGTATTGTAGCTGTTAATAACATTTTAAATTTATATAGTTATGATGAACAAAAACTAATTTCTTTTTTAGAAAAAAATAACTATTTATTATGTATAAAAGAACATCCTAGTGAGGAAGTACAATTTTCTACTACAATAGTATCTGATAATATTATTTTAATTGAAAATAGTAAACTGGAAGAAATGTACTTTGATGTTTATGATATTTTAGATGCAGCTGATTTGCTTATTACAGATTATTCTTCTTTAGGAATTGAGTTTTTATATTTAAATAAGCCTTGCGTTTATTTAAATACTGATGTAGATTCTTATAATCAAAGTAGGGGGATTTGTTATAATAATTATGAATTTTGGCTTACTGATGGTGTTAACACTCTAGATAGTTTATTAAATAAGATTGATCAATATTTTTCTTGTAATGATAATTTGCCATTAGAATTAGAAGAAAAAAGAAATCTATGGTTTGGGAACTTAAAGAATGGTGGTTGTGAAAATATTTGTTCTTATTTTTTTAGTGATGACGGTAAGTTGAAAGTTAAACCTTATATTAATTCTAATCGACAAGTAGTTTATTTAAATAAAAAAATTGAAAAACTTGAGGAGAAAAAGAAATATTACGAGAGACTTAGTAAACAAAGAAAAGAAGAACTTGATTTAGTTTATAATTCTAAATCATGGAAATTATTAGAAAAGTTAAGAAAGATTAAGAATTATAAGAGGTGATGAAAATGAAAACATTTGCTATTATTCCTATAGCTGGTAAGGGAGTTAGGTTTGGTTCTAATTTACCTAAACAATTTATTGAAGTTTATGGCAAACCATTATTTATTTATACATTAGAAAAGTTTCAAAATAATTGTGATGTGGATTACATATTAATTGCTTGTTCTAAAGATAATATGCAAATAGTTAAATGCTTGATAGATAAGTATAAATTAACTAAGGTATATAAGTTAGTAGAAGGTGGCTCTGTTCAAATAGAATCTATTATAAATTGTATAAAATCAGTAGATGATGAACTTTCTTTGGATGACAAGATAATTGTTCATGTTGGTAATCGTCCTAATCTAAGTGACGAACTTATTTCTAGGTGTTTAAAAAAATATGATGAAATAGGGCCTTTGTCTACAGTAGTTCCTTGTATTGAAGTTATGGTTAATACGGAGAATGATAGCATCATACCAAGGGATAAGACAGTTAGAGTGCAAACTCCACAAGTTTATTCTTTTGGTGATTTAAAAAGTATTATATATAACGTCGATTTAAATAATATAAAAGCGAGCACATTGTGTGACTTATTAATTTTAAACAATAAGAAGGTTAGTTTTGTAGATGGAGAATTAGCAAATTTTAAAATTACATATAAAGAGGATTTAAATATTTTTAAAGCTATTGTATTTAGCCGACAAAATAAGGAAAATTAAGCTATAAGATGAGAGGAAAAAACAGATGAAACAAAGACAATATTATAAAAGTTTTGATATTTTAAAATTTATTTGTGCAATTATAATCGCTTGTGTTTATCATTATCAAAATGATTTTCCCGATGTTACATTATTTGCAAATGTTCCTTTTGTAAATAAGTTATCAATGTATGGATATATGTTAGTTGAACTTTTTTTTATAATTTCTGGTTTTCTTTTTTTTGTTAGTTATTTTAATAAAATTAAGGATAATGATATGAATATTAAAACTTTTTTAAAAAAAAGATATACTAGATTAATTTTTGTAGTAGGAATTACAACTTTTATAATGTTTATCTTACAACAAGTTTATTATTTAAGAAATGGTACTTTTTGGATATGGGGAAATAATGATTTGGGAAATTTATTATTACAACTTGTTGGTATTCAACACTGGTTAGAACCAAATATAGTTTCGTTGAATAATGCAGTATGGTATATTAGTGTTTTGCTTCTTTGTTATATAGTTTTCTTTTATATTTCTAAATTAGTTGTGAAAAAGAAAAATATATTTATATTTTTACTTCCAGTTGTAGTGGCCTTATTAGTACAGAATTATGGTTTAAATATTCCTTTTTTAAATTATAATGTTACTAGAGGCTTAGTTTCTTTTGGTCTTGGTGTATTTCTTGGCTGTTTGAGTATCAACTTAAAAAATAAGAAGTTTATGTCTATATTTTCTTTTATTGCTTTGCTTATAATAGGATTATCTTATATTTTCCTTGGTGATCCTATAGTCGGTGATTTATTATTCTTTTTGACATTTATTATATATCCTTTATTAATATTATTTTTAATAAGTATAGATAATAAACTTAAATTTATTAATAATAAAGTTACAAAGTATTTGGGAAATCTTTCTTTTGGTATTTATTTGTGGAATTTACCTATTCAACTTGCTACTATTCTTTTAAATCAAATTTTTAAATTTAATTTTAATTATAATTCATTGCTATTTTTCTTTATTCAACTTGTAATTCATATTTTGATTGCTGTTGTATCTTATCATTTATTTGAGCGAAAGTTACTTCCTTTCTTTGAGAAAAAATTTATAAGAATTATAAGTTTTTTGACGAAAACCAATGAAATAAATGTCAAAGGTTTTTAATTATTTAAAATATATGTTATTATAATTGTGAGGTGTTATTTAATGACAAACATGAAAAATATTATTGCAAATTTTAAACATTACTGGTTTTTAATGACTCAATTAATATCTAGAGATTTTAAAGTTAAATATAAAAGATCTGTTTTGGGTGTTGTATGGAGTCTTTTGTATCCAATATTATTATTAACTGTTATGGCAATTGTTTTCTCGCAAATGTTTAGATTTCAAGTTGAGGGAGTAAACTATATTGTTTATTTAATGACTGGTATTATTATGTGGAATTATTTTAGTGAAGCTTCAAATACAGCGATGACATCTGTTGTTTCTAATTTTTCACTTATAAATAAAGTTTATATTCCAAAATATATATTTCCAGTTGCTAAATGTATATTTGTAGGTATTAATTTTGTTCTTACTTTAATACCATGGTTAATAATTATTTTGTTATCTAATTTTGGACTTGGACAATATCCATGCAGTTTTAATATTTATTATTTATTATTACCATATATATTTTTATGCTTATTTATATTTACAGTAGGAGTAAGCTTATTTTTATCGTGTGTTTCTGTATTTTTAAGAGATGTATTTTATATATATGGAATAGTTTTGACGATGTGGAATTATTTGACTCCGGTTTTTTATAGCATTGAAATATTACCTGCTACTTTACAAACATTATTTAAATTTAATCCTTTATATCAATTTTTAACTGCTGCTAGAGAAATAGTACTATATGGTAGAGCACCATCTATTTTAACTTTGGTACTATTAGGGGCAATCGCACTTGTTACTTTAATAATTGGAGCAATTGTCTTTAAGAAAAATCAGGATAAATTTATCTACTATGTATAAGGAGGAAGTTTATGATTAAGTTAGAGCATGTATCAATGAAATTTAATTTGGGTATTGAAAAAGAGTTTTCTATTAAACAAGCTTTTGTTAATTTCTTTAGCTTTAATAAACCAAAAAAGAAAAAAGAAGAGTTTTGGGCTTTGAAAGATGTTTCTTTTAGTGTAAAAAAAGGTGAAGTGGTAGGATTAATAGGTAGTAATGGAGCAGGTAAGTCTACTTTATTAAAAGTTGTAAGTGGTGTTATGAAACCAACTAAAGGTAAAGTAACAGTAAATGGTGTTATTTCACCAATGATTGAACTTGGTGCTGGTTTTGATTCTGAACTTACAGCTAGAGAAAATATTTTCTTGAATGGTGCAATTTTAGGATATTCTAAAGATTTTTTAGAGTCTAAATTTGAAGAGATAGTAGAGTTTTCTGAATTACGAGATTTTTTAGATGTACCTGTTAAAAACTTTTCTTCAGGTATGACGGCAAAACTTGCTTTTTCTATTGCTACTATTGTTAATCCAGAAATTTTAATTGTTGATGAAATTTTATCTGTTGGTGATATTAAGTTTCAAGAGAAAAGTAAACATAAAATGTTGGAAATGATTAAGGGTGGTACAACAGTACTATATGTTTCTCACTCACTTGATTCAATTAGAGAATTATGTGATCGTGTTATTTGGCTTGAACATGGTAAAATTATAAAAATTGGAGATACTAAAGAAATATGTAAAGAGTATTATGATGCTCAAATGAAAAAGTAGGAGGTATAACTATGCAGAAATATATACATTTAGTATGGTTCGGCGGGAAACCATATACTAAACTTACTAAGAAATGTATTAAGAGTTGGAATAAGTATTTACCTGACTTTGAAATTATTGAATGGAATGAAAATAATGTTGATTTAAATGAATGTCCATTTATTAAAGAAGCTTATGAGAATAAGAAATGGGCTTTTGTAGCTGATTATGTTAGAACGAAAGCAATTTATGAGATGGGTGGAATCTATTTAGATACTGATATGATGATTACTAAGAATATAGATTTTTTACTTGATAAAGAAACATTTCTTGGAGTAGAAGATTCAATGATGGTAAATGCTGCTGTATGGGGAGCTTCTAAACCTAAGACATATTTTTCCAAAAGAATGCTTGATTATTATAGAAGTTTAGACCATTTTGAAACGGATGATCTTTATAAAATATCTATACCAAGAATAATTACAAAGATTTTAGATGAGTTTGACTTTGATCCTACTAAAAATGAAATTCAAGTATTGCATAAAAATATATATGTTTATCCTAGAGAGTATTTTTATCCTTTATCTTATAATTTTAAAAATAATAAATTTACAGAAAACACTTGTATGATTCATTATTTTGATGCTACTTGGATTCCTAAATATGAACAAATAGAAATGAAAATGGTAAGAAAATTCGGAGCTAAAAATACGGCGCGTATTTTAAAAGTGTATCGTTTTATAAAAAGAAATGTTAAAAGATGTGCTAAAGTTTGTTTATTTCCAGTTGTTTTATATAGACGCTATAGAAGAAAGATTAGTCCTAAATATTTAGAAAATTTAAGTAATGCTTTAGATGATATTTCTAAGATTAAGAGTGATTATTTAGTTATGCATAATCCTGAATGGTTAGGTGTAACTAGTGCAACAATAGAGCTTTTTGATAGTAGAGTTAGATGTGGCGAGTTGTTAAGAGATAAAGATGTAAAGAAGGTAGGAGAGGCAATTTTAAATAGCAAAGTTAAGCAGGTAGTATTTAGTGCTATGTGTCTAGGATGGAAGGAACTTGCTATATATTTAAAAGAGGAAAATCCTGAAATAAAAGTTAAAGTATTTTGGCATGGTTCAAACTCTCAAGTATCAGAACCTTATGGTTGGAAAAGAAATATTGAGATTATTGAACTTCATAAAGAAGGTATTATTGATGTTTTTGCTACATGTAAAGAAAATATTATTCCTTTTTATGAACAGGAAGGTTATAAAACAACTCTTATATTAAATAATGTTATTTTACCTAAAAAAATTAAACCAAATCCTCCAAAGGATGTAGTTAGACTTGGTATATATGCTGCTAAATGTGATGATTGGCGTAAAAATATGTTTGCCCAACTTGCAAGTGCTGCTTTAATACCTAATGCTGTTATTGATATGGTACCATTAAATGCCGAAGCTAAAAAGTTTGCAACTGACTTAGGTATAAAATTAGAAGGATTAGATAAGCCAATCCCAAGAGATGAGTTGCTTCTTAGAATGAGTAAGAATACAATTAATTTATATGTTACATATTCTGAATGTGCTCCAATGTTACCACTTGAAAGTTTTGAAGTAGGAGTTCCTTGTATTTCTGGTAATAATCATCATTATTTTAAAAATACCGAATTAAAAGATTACGTTATATTAAATAATGAAGAGAATCCAGTTTTAATTGCTGAACAAGTAAAAAAATGTTTAGATAACAAAGATGAAATTATGAAATGGTATAAAGCTTGGAAAAAAGAAAATGATAGGAAAAGTAAAGAAAGTGTTAAACACTTTTTAGAAATGTAGAGTAGGAGGTAATAATTTATGACAATAGAAGGGTTAAATAAACTTAATAAAGGTTCTTATCTTGTTTTATTACCTGATGCTGATTATGATATTAAAGATAGTGTAGAGTTTAGTTTTGATAATGTTATATATTTAGATTTTGAGCTAAATGAAAGTGATGCTAATAAAATTATAGATTATGTTAATAATAAAGGTAGTAAGTTAATAATTTTTGATTGGTCTGAGGCTTATCGCTTAATTTTACCTTATATTAGTAAAAAAAGAGAAATTAAATGGGTTTATAAAAATAATTTAGCAGGTTTAACGACCGGCGGTGTTAGAGCTACTTTTACTAGAATTATGGAATTTTATGATCGCAACATAGTAAAAGAGATAGCATGTCTTGATAAAGCTACAAGCATTGTATTAAAAAAAGCTGGTTATAGATCTAGTCATCTTTTACTTGATGTTAAAACTAAGTCAAGAAAAAGTAAGAGCAATAATTCTATTGGTTTGATAGGTGATGATTATAATCCTAATCATAATACTTATAATCAATTAAGTGCTTTAAAATTAGTAGATTACGATTATTGTAAAATAGTTCCTAATATGCCTGCTACTAAACATTTTATTGATTTCTTTGAAATAAAAGCTAAAGAGGTTAATAGTACTTTTGATGCTCTTGTTGATAATGATATTAATCTTTATTGTAATTTTACATTTAATAATACAGAATTAATACTAAAAAGTTTAGATTTAGGTATTCCTTGTTTGTTGGGGAATACAGATATTTTTGATGATTATCCAAATTTAAAACAATATTTAGTCTTAGATAGTGATGATGACATTGGTGAGATTGCTAATAAAATAAAAATTATTAGAAAAAATAAGAATACTATCTTAAAAGAATATGAGAAATATAGAAAAGAATATACAAATGAAAGTAATAAATTAATAAATAAATTTTTAAGATAATAAATATTTAAGAAGGGTAGTAATATAATGAAAAAAGATAAAATAGGTATTATAAGTATAATAATTATAATTTTATTATTTGGCTTGATGCCGTTGAAACACATTATATTTAATACAGAAATAAATTTTTTCAATTATGTATTAAATTTATTATTAGTAATATTTTTCTTTATATTAAATATTAAAGTCTTTAAAAAGGAACGAAGATTTTATAAACTTATAAATTCAGTTTTAGTTATTAATAGTTTCTTATCATTAATATTTAATTCTTATAGTGGTACTGGCTTTCTTTTACTTTATGCTTTTATTTTATTAATTGCTTTTGCTTGTATGATTAAGACTAAATTAAGATTTGAAATATCTTTAGTTGTTTCTATATCTATTTTAATTTTTAGTTTTATCATTTTAGGACTTTTAAATCTTCTATCTATTTCATTGCTTTTCTTACTTATTATATCTTTAGCTTTACTATATTATATTTATCGTAATAATAAGTTATTTTTTAGTAATTTAGATACTATTGATACAAAAACTATTATTATTTTTTCTGTTTTATTTTTAGTTGCAATTTTAGGTGGGGTAGGTAGATATGTTCATTCATATGATGAATATTCATATTGGGCTTATGCTGCTAAGGTTGCGATTGATCAAGATTCATTGTATGCAGTAATTAGTAATTTAGGAGCGACTAGAGCTTATCCTCCAGTTTCTACAATTTGGCACTATATAGTAAGTGTTTTTAGTGGATATAGTGAACCTAATTTATATATTGGACTTTCACTTTTAACATTTATTTATCTTATGCCAGCTTTTATGTATATTATTAATAAAAAGGCCTTTACAATTCTTGTATTTTTAATAGCTATTGTTTTCTTTCCATTAATGTTTAATGGTTCTATTACTTATACTTTATTGTATGTTGATCTATTATTAGGAGTACTTTGCGGTTTGGCAATTATATTGGAACATTACTGTAGAAGACATGATTTAAAAAAATGGCCAGTTCTTTTAATTTTATTAATTATAACAATGTTGAAAGCTAATGGCTTTGTATTTGCTTTATCGTTATTACTTTTATTTTATTTAAAAGAATTATCTGTTAATAAGTTGTCTTTTAAAAATATATGGAAAACATTAGTTAAATATATTCTTCCAGGTATTCTTATTCTATGTTTCTTTGTCTTATGGAGATTATTTGCAAGTTTTGATATTGTAAAATCTGTAGCTTACGATTATTCATTAATGCCTGATTCTTTGAAAACTGATTTGTTACCGAAACTTGAACCACAATTTATTTTGAATTTTTATAATAACGTTTTATCGTCTATTGATGAAACTATAGTTTATGGTTTTATCAGTATTCCTTTGTTTGCTTACTTAATTATAACTTTATATCTTATTTATAGAGTTGATTTTAAAGAAAGTAAAGTTAAAAATATATTCTGTTTTCTTTTACCATATATTATTTCTTATGCAGTTTTCTTTTGTTTAACAGCTTTATCATTATTCGTAATGTTTTCTAAATATGAGGCTTCGACCCTTGCTTCTTTTGGAAGATATTTAGCACCTATTAATATGGCACTTATGATTTATGTGTTATATAGGTTAAGTGATACTAAAGAAATTACAACTATTCATGTGTTATCACTTGTTCTTATAGCATTAGTAGGATTTTCTAATATTACTTATTTTCTAACTGATATAAAAGCAAGAAGAGAAACTATGCATATAAGTGAGGCAAGACAAGAAGACTTTGCTATAATAAATGAGAAAACTAGTGAAGATTCTAAAATATTTGTTATTAATCAAAACGATGAAAATACTATAATGCCTTTATGGTATGCTAGGTATTATGTTTATCCTAGGGTTGTTAATGCTAATCCTTATGCTATTACTTGGAAAATAAAAACTCCTTCTAATGAGTGGGATTTACAAGATTGGGGTTTAACTAAAAAGACGTTTATTGATCATATAATAAACTATGATTTTGATTATGTTTTCTTTTATAGTACAACTGATGAGTTGATTGTTCTGTTTAGTAATAATGTAGAGGATGAAAATGATTTAAAAAAATACAAATTATTTAAAGTAGAAAATAAACAACAGCATTTTTGGCTAGAGCCTGTAAAATAAGTTAGTTTATGGAATTTAGAAAAATTTATATTATCCTAAAATATGTGGGAGGTAAATTATGAAATTTTTCAAAAAAATAAGTTATAAAAAATTTATTTTACCGGTTATTGTAATTTTAAGTGAAATTTTTATATATTTTCAAATGATTTATAATAACCAAAATATAACTTTAAAATATCAACTTGTCTTTTTGGCAGTTTGCATTATTTCAAATATTGGTGCACTTATAATTTTTCATTTTTTGAAAAAAAATCGTGATTTAAAAATAGAAAAACTATTTTTAATTATTGCTTCAATATATGGCGGTATATATTTAATTTTTGTACCTGCTCTTTTAGGGACTGATGAATTACCCCATTTTTTAAGACCTTATCAAATATCTGTTGGTGATGTTGTTGTAGCAAATCCAGAAAAAAATGAAACAAAATTGCCTAAAGCTATTGGCGATTTTGTGGGAGAAAAAGTAGTTGCTAATCGTTATACTGAAAAATATATATTAGATGGAACTGATTATAGTGATACTATACCTTTATGGAATGGTGATGTTACTTCTATTGATTATTCACCACTTCCTTATGTTCCACAAATAATTGGCTTTTTTCTTTCTAAAATATTTCAGTTAAGTCCTTTACTTATATTATATACTGTACGATTATGTAATTTTGTTACTTGGTTAGGATTAGGATATGCTGCTTTCAGATTATTACCTGTAAAGAAAATGTTTGCTCTTGTTTTATATACTTCTCCAGCAGTATTATCTTTAGTTAGTACTTGTAGTGCTGATGCTTTTTCTTTGGGCTTATTCTTTGTGTTTATTTCATATATTTTAAATTTAATTCATAATAAAAGAGAGTTTAATAGAAAAAATTTTCTGATACTTGGTTTAATTTCCATAGCTTTTTCTACATATAAGATTTTTTATGTTCTGTATGTTTTACTATTATTTTTGATTCCTAAGGAATGTTTTAAAAATAGCACCAAAAAGAAAATTGCTAATTTATTGCCAATAATTCTTATATCTTTTATTATAGATTTTGTTTGGTTCATGCTATCAGCAGTTGGTCATGTTGGTAATGAAACAGTTCAAAAACAGATTCAATTTATTTTAACGCATCCTTTCAAATACATTTTTATTTTTATAAATACTTTTATTGATTCAATTATAAGTAAGTATTTTGTTAATCTTACAGCTGGTAATGGAATGTGTTATGGTTTAGCGAGAATTAATCAATTATTTATATATGCTTATAGTGGCTGTTTTGTTGCTTCATATTTCTATGATAATAAGAAAGTAAAAATGGGTAAATATAGTAAAATCTTAATTGCTCTTGTTTGTTTGGCAATAGTTGGTTTGGTTTCAACAACATTATATTTAGATTGGACGAGTTCTAGATTAGGTGTAGGCTCTCTTAAAATTGTTGGAGTTCAGGCAAGGTATTTTTGGCTACTTTTGATTCCTATTGCATGTATTTTGCCTAATTGTAAAAGATGTTTAAAAGATGAGAAGAAGCTTATTAAGTTTACTACTATTTTAAATACTATAATATTGGTAAATACGATAAGTTCTTTATTGTTAGCTGTATTTCCAAAATAATACTAATTAATAAAGCGGTTTATGTTGATAATAAACTGCTTTTATTGTATACTTTAATTGGTGATAGTATGACAAAAAAAGATAAACTTCTCTTTGTAATCCCTGCTTATAATGAAGAAGAAAATATTGATAAGGTATTAAAGGAAATAAAAAAAGATATACCTAATGCTGATATTTTAGTAATTAATGATTGTTCTCGTGATAAGACAGTTGATATTGTAAAAAAGAATAATGTTAAATGTATTTCTAATATTTTTAATATGGGGTATGCTATGGCAGTTCAAACTGGTATAAAGTATGCTGCTATTCATGATTATGATTATGTAATACAGTTTGATGCTGATGGACAACATATTGCTAAGGAAGCTAATAAATTATATGAACATGCAAAGAAAAATAATTGTGATATTGTAATTGGTTCTAGATATTTAAAAGATATGGGTTATCCTTGTCCTAAGTTTAGAAGATTAGGAACAAAAATATTTGAAAAGATTATTAAATGGTCTTGTAAAAAAACAATTGCGGATCCACTATCTGGTTTTCAATGTTTGAATAAGAAAGTTATTAAAAGATATGCGAAGATGGGAAATTATCCGGAATTTCCTGATGCTAATTTAGTTATTGAAATGTTGCTTAACGGATATAAAATAGAAGAGATTCCTGTTAAAATGCGTCTTCGAGAAGCAGGAGAGAGTATGCATGGAGGAATTATTAAACCAATTAAATACATGATTAATATGTTTTATACAATATTTTTTGTATTAATAACATTTTCTAAGAAGAAGGTGAAGGCTCATGAATAATATCTATTTCATTATAATTGCTATTTTATGTATTATTTATATAGGTAGTGTTGTTAGAAAACGTAAGTTTTCTGTTAAAGAGAGTTTCTTTTGGATGGTGGCAGCTTTTTTGATGTTACTTTTATCAATTTTTCCATATTCAATAGATTTTATTGCTAAGTTTTTTGGGGTTGAGTATCCACCAACATTGTTTTTAGTATTTTGTATCATCTTTTTAGTTTTTGTTAATTTTAGAAATAGTAAAAGGATTGCTGAACAACAAGAAAAAATAATAGAACTTGCTCAAAACATAGTAATATTGAAGGAGAAAGAAGATGAAGAAAAGTAAAAAAACTATTGCTTTCTTTAATGGCTTTTATATTCCTCATTTAGGGGGGGTAGAAAGGTATACCAGTAAAGTAGTAGAAATATTAAAAAAGGATTATAATATTATAATAGTTACAACTAACGATAATAATTATCCTAATAAGGAAGAGTTAGATGGCATTAAAGTTTATCGCTTGCCGGTTTATTCTTTATGTAAAAATCGTTATCCATTTTTACATAAAAATAAAGAATATAGGAGTTTATTAGAAGATATAAGAAAAGAAAAAATTGACTATGTTATATGTAATACAAGATATTATCAAACTAGTATTTTAGGTGCTGTAATCAGTAAAGAGAAAAAGTGTCCTTTGTATATTATTGATCATAGTAGTAATCATATAAGTATAGGTAATAAAGTGCTTGACTATTTTGGCTCTTTATATGAACATTATTTAACAAAAAAAATTAAGAAATATAATCCTAAATTTTATGGTGTTTCTAAAAGATGTAATAAGTGGTTAAAACATTTTGATATTAAAGCATCTGGTGTTTTTTATAATGCTATAGATGATAAAGTTTATGATGAGTTTTATAAAGAAATTGATAATGGTGATACTGTTATAATAAGTTATATAGGAAGAATTATTAAAGAAAAAGGAATTTTAAATTTACTTGATGCTTTTGTGGATTTAAGAAAAAAATATTCTAATATAGAGCTTTATGTAGCAGGAGATGGACCACTTTTAGATGGTTTAAAAAATAAGTATACTGATTCTAGTATTCATTTCTTAGGTAAACTTAATTATGAAGAAGTAATGAATTTATGTGTTAAGACTGATATGTTTGTTCATCCTTCTATGTATCCTGAAGGTTTACCTACTTCTATTTTGGAAGCAGGTGTTATGAAATGTGCAGTTATTGCAACAGATCGTGGTGGTACTAAAGAAGTAATCAATAATAATAATGTTGGTTTGATTGTAGAGGAAAATGTTGATGATTTAATTAAAAAAATGAATTATCTTTTGGAAAATAAGGATAAGATGAATGAGTTGAAAGAAAACATTCATAGACGTATTATCCAAAAATTCACATGGAAACAAACCGCAAAATCAATAGAAAAGGAGTTAGAAAATGAAAGATAATAAAATAATAAATGTATGTGTAATTGGTGGGGGAAATATTACTAATACTAGACATATTCCAGCTTTAAGAAAATTAAAAGACGTAAATATAGTAGGGGTTATTAGTGATGTTCAAGGTAAACTAGATTCAACTTGTAAAAAGAATAATATTGAAAATGGCCTTTTAGTAAATGATCCTAAAAATGATATAGAAAAGGTAAAGAAATGTGATTGGTTTAAGGATGTGGATGCTGTAGTTATTGGAACACCACCACAACAACATTATCCCCTTGCTAAAATGGCTCTTACTTTAAAAAAAGATGTTTTAGTAGAAAAGCCAATGACAATGAATGTTAAAGAAGCTGATGAATTAATTAAATTAGCTAAAAAGAATAATTTAATTTTTAATGTAGTTCATAATTTTAATTATACAAGTGGTATGAAAAAAATTAATAAAATAATTGAAGAAAATAAATATGGTAAGATAGTTTCTATAACAGAAGTACAATTTACAAACAGAGATAGAAGATTGCCAAGTTGGTATAATGAGTTACCTTTAGGATTATTTTATGATGAAGCAGCTCATTTTATTTATCTTTTAAAACGTCATGGTGGTGAGTTAAAAATTGAAAATGCTCATGCTATTTATAATAAAGATAAAAAGGATGCTACACCTAGGATTTTAAGTGTAGATGCTATGGCAGGTGATGTACCAGTCCATATGTTTTTGAATTTTAATTCACCAGTATGTGAATGGAATTATGTTATTAATTTTGAGAAAAGAATTATTAATTATGATTTATTTAGAGATATAATTGTTGATTTACCAACAGACAATGAACATTACAGTAAAGATATTTTAAAAAATGATATTTCTAAGACTTTCCAATATTGGGGACGTTTTATAAAGAATGGTTTTAAAATGATTACAGGTAATTTGTTATATGGCCATGAAGATATTTTAGAAAAATTTATTAATGCAGTTAGAACAAGAGAGGTAGATGAATATATGAGTGGGGAAGCAGGTAGAAGTACAGTAGAATCAATGAATGAAATAGTAGAAAAGGCAAATAAGAGATAATGAGTTGGATTTATGTTGTGTTTTATGTGCTTTTTTCTGTTAGTGGTTCTACACTTTTAAAATTTGGTTCTTCTGAGTCTGCTAAAGCTTTATTTACATTACCAATTGTAAATATGCCTATTTCTCTTTTGACATTTCTAGGATTTGGTTTATATGCACTTAGTTTCTTTTTCTATACGGTTTTACTTAGCAAATATGATTTATCAATAATTTCTCCATTAACTGTTGGTTTAGTTTATGTCCTTTTGATGATTACAGCTTTTGTTTTCTTTAAAGAACAATTTACAGTTTATAAATTAGTAGGTTCTTCTTTAATACTTTTAGGAATATTGATGATTATTATAAAAAAATAAATAGGGTGATTTTATGCTTGAAGTTAAACATATTACAAAATATTATGGAAGTAATAAAGCAGTGGATGATTTATCTTTTACTGTTAAAGATGGAGAAATCTTTGGATTATTAGGAGAAAATGGTGCAGGTAAAACTACTACTTTTAGAATTATTATGGGATTAATTGAAGCTAGTAGTGGTGAAGTTTTACTTGATGGTAAAAAAATTGATTATAGTTTGACTGATGAGATTGGTTTTGTAACAGAAGAGAGAAGTTTGCTTACTAAACTTACAGTGTTAGAACAATTAAAATTTTATGGAGTTTTAAAAGGACTTGATGAAAAGTTACTTGAAAAAGATATAGATAAATGGTTAGAAAAGTTTGAGATTACTAGTTATAAAAATAGAAAGATTAAAGAACTATCTAAAGGTAATCAACAAAAGATTCAATTTATTTCAGCTATTATTAATCATCCTAAACTATTGATACTTGATGAGCCTTTTACAGGACTTGATCCTATTAATGTTAAGATGATGAAAGATGCTATATATGATTTACAAAAAGAAGGTTGTTCTATTATTTTTTCTTCACATCAGATGGAATATATTGAAGATTTTTGTGAGAAGTTAGTTATTCTAGTAAAAGGACATCCGGTTGTAAGTGGAGATTTAAAAACTATAAAAAATGAATTTGGTATTAAAAATGTTATGTTAAGAGGAGAAGATTTACCACTTGATGAAATAGAAAAAATAAAAGGTGTAATAAGTGTTTCTAAAGTAAAAGGAGAAATAGAAGTAAAAGTAGAATCTAGAGATATTGCTCCTAAGATATTTTCTTTAGTTAAAAACTCTAATATCACTAAATATGATGTAGTAGAGCCTACACTAAATGAAATCTTTATTGCGAAAGTAGGTGGTATTCATGAATAAGAAGTTTTGGTACCTTACTAAAGTTAGCTTAAGAAAAAAGGTTAAATCTAAATGGTTTGTTATTACTAATATAATACTTGCAGTAGCGATAATTTTACTTTTAAATATTAATTCTCTTGTAACTTTTTTTGGAGGAGATTTTGATAGTAAGACTAATATAATTGTTATTGATAATAATACTAATAGTTATTCTTTACTTAAACAAAATTTAGAAAGTTATGCTAGTAGTTTAAATGATGAAGAAGACCTTAGAATATCTGTTACAGAAAGTAATGAGTCTTTAGAAACTTTAGAAGAAGATTTAAAAGATGATGAGATCTTAATAGAGTTAAATAGTAGTGAAGATGAATATTTAACAGCAGAAGTTGTTTCTAATGAGAAAATAGATACTTTAACTTATCAAGTTATATCACAAGGATTAAATTCTACTAAGACTAGTATTGGTATGGCTGTTAATAATATAGATCCTAATGTTTTAAATAATATTTCTAGTCCTATTTCTATAACAAGGGTAGCACTTAATGAAGAAAATAGTGTTGATGAGAATATGGGACTTATTATGAGTAGTGTTTTTCCAACGATTATTTTACCATTCTTTATGTTAACAATGATATTAATTCAGATGGTAGGAGGAGAGATTTGTGAAGAAAAAACAACTCGTAGTATGGAAATAATTATTTCTAATGTTTCTCCTAAACAGCATTTAATGTCTAAAATACTTGCTAGTAATATATTTGTTATTTTACAAGGAGTACTCTTAGTAGTTTATACTGTTATAGGCTTTTTAATAAGTACTAATATGTTAAGTAATGGATTAGCTTTACCAAGTGATGTTACTTCTATCTTTGATAGTTTAGTAGCAGCGGGATTTATTGAAAAATTAGTTTATGTAATTCCCCTTACTTTAATATTAATAGTTTTATCTTTTTTAGCTTATTCAATTGTAGCAGGTATACTTGCTTCTATGACTGTTAATATGGAAGACTTTAGTCAACTACAGACACCACTTGTTTTTATCTCTTTAGGAGGCTATTATTTAGCAATGATGGCTGGTATGTTTAATGGTTCTATTTTAATTAGAATACTTTCATATGTACCTTTCTTATCATCATTTGTTAGCCCTAGTCTTTATATGATGGGAGAAATTGGTATAGTTGATATAATTATTTCTATTGTTGTCTTAATTTTATTTATTTACTTGATATTACATTTCGGTATTAGAGTATATAAAGTAGGAATACTTAATTATTCTAATGAGAAGGTATGGAGTAAATTCTTTAAAGCTTTTAAAAGTAAAGATGTTTAGTATAAAATCATGCTTGATAATGGGCATGATTTTTCTTTCTAATTACTAAAAACTGTGGTAGACTAATAATAGAAGGATTGATGATGTGATGAAGAAAATTGTTATTATAGGTTGTGGCAATGTTGGTATTAGTTATTTAAAGAAACTTTGCTTAACTGATATGGCTCTTGATATTAGTTTAATTGATATAGATGAAGAAAAACTAGAGGGAGAGGTTCTTGATATTTCCCAATCTTTGGTATATAGAAATAGTAATATTAATTTAAAAATTGGTAATTATAGTGATTGTGATGATGCTGATATAGTTGTAATAGCAGCAGGAGTAACTCAGTCTACAAATGATAGAATGGCTGATTTAGAGAAAGCTAATGAAATTATAGTTGATATTACAAATAATCTTAGAGAGACTAGTTTTAAAGGTATATATTTAGTTGCTTGTAATCCTTTGGACGTTATAACAGAATTAGTCGCTTATTATACAGATCATCCTTTTAATAAAGTAATTGGTACTGGTTGTATGCTTGATACAGCAAGACTTAAATCTTTAATTAGTAAAAAGATTAAAGTTAAGCCTAATGATATAAATGTTTATGTTTTAGGGGAACATGGTAATAGTCAGTTTGTCGCTTGGAGTAATGCTAATATAGGTCTTGAAAATTTAAGTCAATTTTTAAGTCTTGATGAAAAGTTAGAATTAGAAAATGAAACAAGAAATATGGGTGGTGTTATTGTTAAGCATAAAGGTTATACTAGTGAAGGAGTTTCAGCTTGTCTTTTAGAATTAACTTTGGTTATCTTAAATGATTTAAAGAAAGTCTATCCAGTATCAAACTATAATACAACTTATGATGTTTATATATCGACACCATGTATTATAGGTAAAAATGGAGTAGAGGAAGTAATTAATATAAAATTAACTAGTGATGAAGAAGAAAAATTAGAAGAGTCAAGTGAAGTAATTAGTGAAGCACTTGATAAAATATTACCAAAAGAATTGTATTAGAAGGAGGAAGTTTTATGGGTAATTATTTATTTTTAGTTATTATTTTCTTATTTATGGCAATTGAAGCGGTATGTACTTATAAGTTTTTTAGACTTAAAAAAATTAAATGGGGAATCTTTTCTTTAGTTTATTTTCTTGTTACTTTGATTCTTACCTTGAGTTACTTTTCTAGTCGTGATGTTTTGGTAGAAGATGAATTTACGAGTCTTATTAATGGTCTTAGTGATTTCAATTTATTTGCAATTTTAGTTCTTATTCTTAATGTGGCAATGATTATTATAAGTGTATTTAGTTATGTTAAGTTAATAGAAACGGATAGAATATTAAAGAATATTAAGAAATGATTATAATATTTTTAAGGGTTTCTTAAGAGAAAGTGGTGATGTTGTGGGTTTTGGTGGTAAAGCAGACTCTTTATTATATTTGGTTAATAATAATATTTTAGTACCTAAGTTTTTTATTATAAATAAAGGTGATTATATTGATTTTTTGATTTCTAATAATATATATGAGAAAATAGAAAAACTATTTGTTGACAAGAAATATCAAAAAATAAAAGATATAATTATGAGGCAACCTATAACTAGCAAGTTAACTAAAAAAATATCTCAAGAATTACCAAAATTAGATTCTAATCTTTATGCTGTTAGATCTTCTGCTAGTAATGAGGATGGAAAAGATAAATCTTTTGCGGGTCAGTATGATACTTTTTTGAATGTTAAGAAAGAAGATATTTTTTTTAATATAAAGAAATGCTTTTGTTCTTTATATAATGATAATGTTATAAATTATAGTGATAAATTTGATATATATGGTATAAATGTTATAGTTCAATCTATGATTAGTTCAGAATATTCTGGTGTTATATTTACTGTAGATCCAAGTAGTGAATTTGACGATTATATTTTAGTTGAGCTTATTGAAGGATTAGGAGATAAATTAGTATCAGGGGAGATAGTTCCTACTAAATTTTTTGTTAGAAAAGAGACTTTACGGGTTGATTTGAAAATAGGAATTATTTATTTAGAAGAAGCTGTTTTCAATAAATTAGTTTTAGAAGCTAAGAAAATTGAGAAATTATATAAATGTCCTATGGATATAGAATTTGCTGTTAAAAATGAGAAAATATATATATTGCAAGCAAGGCCTATTACTTCTAGAACTATTTTGACAAAGTCATTTAATTTAAGTTTAACTAGACAAAAATCTCTTATAGATATAGAGTTGTATTATAAAGGAGAATACTCAGGCATTAAAAGAATGACAAAAGATTTATATTATTTTAAGCCATTATTTGTTTATAATAAAAAAAATAATAATGTTTCTATTTATTATAATTGCACAGATTTGGAGGAATTACCTGGACCGATGTATTATTTGTTAGACTTGGATTTTGACAAGACATTAGATTATTATAGAAGGATTAAAGAAAATATTAAGTATTTGAATAATATTATTAATAATAATCTAGAGATAGATTATAAAGATTATATAGACAAAATAGTTGAAATATATCCTTTCATTAGTTTAGGTCAATTAGCAGGACATTTTGAAGAAATTAGTAAAAGAGTAAAACAGATATTAATTGAATTTAGGATAGAATATGATTATATTGTTTATAAAGCAGTTGATTATTTAGTTTTAAAATTGAAAGATAATCTTGATTTTCAATATAAAGATTATATTGATTTTTTATTAATAGAAGAGATATTAAATAATAGGTTACCTAGTATTGAAAGCTTGGATGTTAGAAAAAAAGGTTATATTTATTATAATAATTCCCTTTATGTTACTACTGATTATGAGCACTTTTTTAAAGAAAATAATATTAATATAGAGGTGGCTAGTAATAGTTTGTTAAAAGGTACGTTTACATATTCAGCTAATACTAATATAAGGGGTAGAGTATGTATAATATTAAGTGATAATGATTTTATAAACTTTAGAAAAGGAGATATTATTGTTACGCCTATGACTTCTCCTAAATTTATTAGTCTTATTAAAGAATGTAGGGCAATTATAACGGATGAAGGAGGATTTTTATCTCATGCTGCTATAATATCAAGAGAGTTAAAAATACCATGTTTAGTAGGCTGTCATGATGCCACAACAACTTTATCAACAGGAGACTTAGTGGAAATAAATAAAAGAGGAGAAATAAACATATTATAGTATTTCTTCCTCTTTTTGCTTTTCTTCTTTTATAATTTCAGGAGTTATTACATTAGTTGGACCTTCTACGATTTGAATTGGTTCATTTATTTTATTTTCTCCTTTTTTAGAATTATCTTCTTTTACTTCTTTATTTTCTTCAGGATTTATTTCTTTTTCAATGTTAGTATTAGGTTTATTTTCATCTTTTTTTATTTCTTCTTCCTGTTTTTCTTCGTGTATATTTTCATTATATTTTATACCTTTGATTTTGCAGTAAACATCTAGATCATCATCTACATCAATTATTTTGTATATTTCATCAAAAGAAGTAGAACCATCTAATATTTTTAAAAGTCCATCTTGAAGCATAGTTATAACATCAGAAGTATAAACTAATTTATTTAAGTCATCTTTTTCTAGATTTTCTTCATTTAAAGCATTTCTAATCTCATCATTAATCATCAATACTTCTTGAATAGCGATACGGCCATGGTAACCGTTATTACATTTATCACAGCCTTTTGGGTTAGCATTATATATTTCTTCTATATCTTTATCTAAAGCCATTTTGAAAACTTTTTTTTGATAAGGCGTGGTTTTTTCTTTAATACGACAGTGAGGACAAAGCATTTTTGCAAGTTTTTGAGAAATAATTCCTGATAGGGCACTTGATAATAAATATCTTTCAACGTTCATATCAAGTAATCTTTCAATGGTACTTAGTGAGTTGTTAGTATGGATTGTAGATAAAACTAAATGACCGGTAATAGAAGCACGAACGGCTATTTTAGCAGTTTCACTATCACGAATTTCACCAATTAAAATAACATTTGGATCTTGTCTTAAGATAGATCTTAGAACAGTGGCAAAATCAAGACCAATTTCACTATTTACTTGAACTTGATTTAGGCCTTCAAGATTCATTTCTATTGGGTCTTCAACAGTTATAATATTAGTTTCTTTTTTATTTAATACTTGTAAAATAGAGTAAACTGTAGTACTTTTACCAGAACCAGTGGCACCAGTTATTAAAATAATACCATTTGGTTCGGCGATCATTTTCTTTAGTTTTTTAAAGTTATCTTCGTTAAAACCGAGAGCATCTAGTCCTTCTAGACTTCTTGAATAATCAAGAATACGGATGACACACTTTTCACCTTCATTAGTAGGTAGGGTAGAAACACGAGTTTCTAAATTGATACCTTTAATTGTTCCTTTGATAGAACCATCTTGGGGTAGTCTACTTTCAGTTATATTCATGTTGGCAATAAGTTTTATTCTGGTAATTAGATTTCTTTCATATATTTTGGGTATTTTTGTATAATCTTGTAAATCTCCATCTATTCTTATTCTTACCATTAAATAGTCTTCTCTAGGGTCGAAGTGAATATCACTGGCGCCAGCTTTAGATGCGTTAGCGATTATATCATCAACTACATTAACTATTGGTGTTTTGGTCATATCATATGTTACCAAAGTATCAACCCCTTTACTTTGTCTTAATATTTTACTATAATATATTATATATTAAGAATAACTTAATTACAAGAGGGAGCTTTAAAATGGGTTATAAAAAAAAGTCAAATAACAAAGGTTTTATATTGGTAGAAACGTTGATTGTAAGTGTTTTTATTATGGCTATTTTTTCTATACTTTATACTAATTTTTTTCCTCTTATAGGTGAATATGAAAGATATAGAGACTATGATACAGTTGAGTCTATTTATATTGCTCATTGGGCTAGAATGATTGCTTTAAAAGGATTACCTGATTCTAGTTATAATGCGGCTAGTATAAATGGCTATTTTGATATTAGTGATTGTAGTTTATATACTAATTCTGATGGTATTAATTCATGTGCTGCTTTTATGACGGTTAATAACGTCTCTAAAATTTATTTGACTCCATATTCTACTACTACTTTTAAAAATTATGTTAAGGATAATACAAATTTTAGTAGAAGTTTTAGAGAATATATATCTTACTTACCTACTTATAGTAGAAATACAAGTAAAACGCCTATAACAGGATATTACCGGGTGATAGTTGAGTATGTTTCAAATAATACTTATAAATATGGAACCATTGAGGTATTTAAAGGGTAGGTGATTAGTTATGACTCTAAATAGAAAAGGTATTACTTCTGTTGAATTATTAGTTTGTTTTATTATTATTTCAACTATTGTTGTCAGTATGTATAATATGATACTTAGTTATCGTAATAGAGAACAAATAGAGGAGATTAACAATGAAGTTATATCGTTTAGTAATAATTTACAAGAAGAGATTCAATCTGATTTAGTAACGGGACATTTAGTAGGTGTTACTAATGTAAGTGCTGATGGGCATAGTGCAACTTTAGCTTTTGATAATCCTAGTAGTTATGAGACAACGATTGCTATTAATCCTAGTAGTGGTGTTATAAGTTATGGAAGAAGTGGTAATGTAATAGATTATGAAATTCCCGGAATAGCTGATTTAATGCTGTCACCTGACTCTAAGATAGAATATATTCCTGGTGTTAATGGGTATTTAAAAATTACTATTGTTTTAACTCATCCTAATTTTACAGATGAAACATATTCTTTTATGATAAACTCACCAGTTAATTATGTTTACTAAAATGTAATATATAAAATAAGGGCAATAGATGTCCCAATAATTCTACCTAAGAAGAAGTATTTATAGTCTAGATCTTCTTCTTTTATATTGTTTAAGACTTGTAAATGAACAGAAAAACTACCAAAAGTGATAAAGGTAAGGATGATAAGCCCTGCTATATAACTATTAGTATTAAGAGTAGGGACTAAACTAATTCCGCTAGTCATGTCTAAAAGTCCAGTAAATATTACTTTTCCTAAGGTATTTAGTGATAGAAGAGAAGTTGTTAGTTTACTTAAAAACATAAAGAAGGTAATACTTCCTAGCATAAATAGAAGCAGGCTAATCGCTTCATTTATGGCTTTAGGGAGAGCTTCTAAAAAAGATATATTATGGTTTACTACTATTTTCTTTGATGTTATTATTTTTTTAGGCCTTAGGATAATACCAAGAATTATATTAGATAATATTTCAATAAAAAGAATTTTATAAGCAATGTTTAAATCATTTAAAATAATACCACATGTTCCTAAGATAAAAAGAGGATTAGCAAAGTGGGTGAAGGTTAAAAGATAGTTGGCAGTATCTTTATCTATAGTTTTATTTTTATAACTTAAAGCGGTATATTTAGAACCACTAGGAAAGCCTGAGATAATACTAACTAAAATTATAAAAGCGCTGTTTCCTTCTACATGAAATAATTTTTTTATTAAGGGATTTAGCTTATTACTTATTTTAGTAGCAACTCCTAGTTCTAGTAGTAAAGATGCTAAGACAAAGAAAGGAAATATTGAGGGGAATAGTTTAGTCTTAAAGATATTAATACTTGAAACACCACTTTCTATAATTAGAGAGGGGTTTATAAAAATACCTAGGTAGATAAATAAAATAATTAAGACTGCTAATAGTTCATGATATTTTCTTTTCATAAAATTACCTTCTTTTGGTATAATGGTATAGTGAGGACTGATGTTATGTTTAATAAAGTTTATTTAAAAATAAAAAAGTTTATGAAAGAATATTACAAGAGTATTATCTTTTTGATAGTATGTTATTTTGTTTTTACCTTTCCACTACCTTATTATATTTATGCAGGTGGTGGGACTATTAATATTGATGATAGAGTGGAAATAGAGGAAAGTGAATCTAGTTCGGGTTCTTTAAACTTTGCTTATGTTAGAGAACTTGAAGGCAATGTGGCTTCTTTTATATTAGGTAATCTTATTCCGTCTTATGAAGTAGAAAAAAGAGAAGATGTAGAACTTAATGAAGATGAGAGTAATGAAGACATAATGTTTAGAAATAGGATTTATTTAGAGAATGCTAATCAGACTGCTATTATGTTAGCGTATACGAAAGCCTGTAAAACTGTAGAAATTAGTGATAGACATTTTTATGTAATTTATGTTGATGAAAAAGAGGATGATGGGTTAAGAGTAGGGGATGAACTTTTAAAAGTAAATGGTAAAGATATAGTAGAAATAGAAGATTATACTAACGAGATTCAAGAATTTAATGAAGGTGATAAAGTTAATGTTACAGTTATTAGATATGATAAAGAGATAGATGTAACAGCGACTGTTAAAGTAGAAGATAATGTAAAATTAACGGGTATTTCTGTTAGTACTATTTATGATTATAAAACGGATCCAGAAATAGAACTTAATTTTAGAGATAGTGAAGGAGGACCAAGTGGAGGTTTAATGTTAACACTTGCTATTTATGATAAGTTAACTGATGGGGATTTAACTAATGGGTTAACGATTGTTGGAACTGGCACTATTAGTAGTGATGGTAGTGTTGGTGAGATTGGTGGGGTTAAACATAAGTTGAATGGAGCGGTAAAAGCCAATGCTGATATATTTTTAGTTCCTAAAGGAGATAATTATAAAGAGGCTTTAAAAGAAAAAGAAAAACATGATTATGATATTGAAATTAAAGCGATAGGAACATTTGATGAAGCGGTTGAGTATTTGGAAAATTTAGATTCTTAAAAACTGTTCACTGAAATTCTTAAAAAGTGTCCACTAAAAGTCTTAAAAAGTGTTCATTTATCTTGAAAAATAGTTAAAACTATGATAAGTTAGTAGCAGGAGGAATAAACTATGAGTTTAAGAGAGAAAGATTATAAAGAAAGATTAATAGATAAAAAGATTGAACGTTATTTAGATACTTTTGGAGCGATTTTAATTGAAGGACCTAAATGGTGTGGCAAGACTTGGACTGCTTTAAATCATGCAGAAAGTGCAGTATATGTTACAGAAACCTCTACAAAAAGACTTGCTTTAATTAATCCTAAGAATATTTTTTCAGATAAACGGCCTCAGTTAATAGATGAATGGCAAATTGTTCCTTCTATTTGGGATTCAGTAAGACATGAATGTGATAGGGGAAAAGGACCAGGAAATTTTATATTAACAGGCTCTACAACGTTAAAAAAAGAAATCCAAGGTAAACAGGTGTATCATTCTGGAGCTGGTAGAATTGCAAGACTTAAAATGGAAACAATGAGTCTTTACGAATCTCTTGATTCAAGTGGTGTTGTTTCTATAACTGATATGTTAGATAATAAGAATATTAATAAGAATACTGGAGAAGTAAAAATTAGAGATCTTGCTACTCTCTTGATAAGAGGAGGATGGCCAGAAAGTTTAAAAGTAAAAAAAGAAAATTATCCTTTAATACCAAAGAGTTATATTGACTCAATATTAAATGTAGAACTAGATGAAGAAGAAAAAGTAAGGGATAAGAATAAAATGAATATGCTATTAAAATCTTTAGCAAGAAATGAATCTACAATAGTGAGTAATAAAACTATTATAAAAGATATTGAGGAATATGAGACTGGTAATGATATATTATCTAGTAGAACTACACTTTTAGATTATTTAGATTTTCTTGAGAGGCTGCATTTAATAGAAAATCAAGAATCATATAGTTCTAATTATCGTTCTCCTGAAAGAGTAGGTAAGTCAGTAAAAAGACATTTTGTTGATCCCTCTCTTGCTTGTTCTCTTTTAAATCTTAATGTTGATAAATTAATAAGTGATTTAAATACATTTGGCTTTCTTTTTGAAGCACTTGTAGAAAGAGATTTAAGAATTTATATGGATTACTTAGACGGAAAAATATATCATTTTAGAGATAATGTTAGTGGTTTAGAAGTAGATACAATATTAGAATTTGAAGATGGTGAATATGCTGCAGTTGAAATAAAACTAGGGTATAATGAAGTTGATGAAGCAATTAAAAATTTAAAAGAATTTTATAATAACATGATTAAAAAGCCTAAATTTATGTGTGTTATAGTTGGCGTTTTAGAAGCTGCTTATAAAGACCCTGATACCTCTATTTATGTAGTACCAATAACTGCTTTAAAGCCATAAGAAAAGAGATAAGTTATTTTGCTTATCTCTTTATTCAGTAGTAGCACCATCTGGATTTTCATCTGTTCCAGGTTTTCCATCTCCACCATCTGTTTCGTTCTGACTGCCTTCATTTCCTCCAGTACTACCGCCTTGTTGACCTCCACCAGTGTTACCACCAGTTGAGTTGCCAGGTTGAGTAGTGTCTACGGTATTATTTCCTGTACCTGTATTATCTATTTCTTCTTCGTCAGTAGGTGGGGTATAATTAGGTTCGTTTCCAGTTTCATTAGAACTACTACTACCTGATAGTGTTAAAACAACGCTACCACTTATTAAATCAATTCTTTTATTAGCAGGATAGCTTTGACTAACTACATAGCCACTAGTTCCATTAAAACTAATACTTATTCCATGAGCATTAGCATAACTTCTAGCAGCTTCCATACTGTCTCCTGTAAAGTCTGGTAGTAAATCATAGGTGAATGCTGTATCATAAGGACCAGATCCTGTTACTGTTTTTTCATAATCTTCATCATTTATAGAGAATGAGAATTCTTTTATCATTTCAGGTTCTTGTTCTTCAAGATTAATTTTCATTGCTTCTATAATATCATCACGACTTTCAGTATTTGGGACGTAATCCCATAAAACCATTCTACTTCGCTCATCATAAATCATTTGACCAGTACCATCTAAATATAATTGTTCAATATTAATTAGGTCAGCATCATCTTTCTGTAGGGCATTATTCATAATATCTTTGGCGATGTCATAGAAAGATAATATTTGTTGTTCTGTAAAGTTAGTATCAAGGTTATTGGTAACGGTGTTTAATACATCCATAACTTGGTTAATGCTATTTAACTCTTTGGCTTTATTTAATATTCCTTGAATAACTAATTGTTGATTTAGACCTCTATCTAAATCACCGCCAGTTAGTTGTTTCCTGTTTCTTGCAAGAACTAAAGCTTGTTCACCATTTAGTGTTTGTAATCCAGCACTGATACAAACTTCTCCTTCACGGTTAGAATTGTCAGTACATAGGTCTTGAGGAACTTCTACTGTAATACCACCAAGGGTATCAACTAGACTAACTAAGCCTTTAAAGTTGATTTTGGCATAATAATCGATTGTAACATCAAAATAATTTTCAATTGTACTCATCATACAGTCAGTACCATAGGCAGCGGCATGAGTTATTTTATTTTCAGGAGTGCCACTCCAACATGCAATAGGTACATAACTATCTCTTGGGATACTTAACATTGTAGCATTTAATGTATTAGGATTAAAGGTAACTAGAATTAAACTATCTCCATTTGCTACAGTATTTTGAGAGAGTCCTTCTTGTTCAGAATCAACACCCATTAAAAGAATAGTAAATGGTTCTGTTACAGATTTACCAGCTGAATTTTCTCTACTACTAGTACTTGATTTTTTCATTTCTTTTTCTTTAGTTAAAATTATTTTTGTATCTTCAGTGATGTTTTTATATGTTTCCATACTTGTAAACATAGATGGGTAATCAGTTGGAACAAAGATAGAATCAACTTCACCATCATATAAATCAGCCATTGCTGTGAAGTAATCGTCATATTCAACTATTTCATTATTATCATCTAAGTTATTTTCATCAATTACTTCATTAGGTATTATATTTCCTTCTGGACTCGTCTCATCAGATAATATTCCTATTGTATTATTTGATAAATCTTTTACATCTTCTATTTCACTACTTGAACTTACGACTAGACTACTAGAGTAAGTAACATAGTCTCTATTGATGCTTGATAATGCTCCGTAAGCATACATTATAATACCACTGATCGCACAGTTTATAAGCAAATAGAAAATTAAAAGAGTAGTTAGTAGTCTAACTTTTTTATCTTTGTGTTTTCTTTTTGATCTAACTTTAAAAATAATAAGCAGATCAAAAACAACAAATACGCCAATTATTATATATCTTATTGTTTCTTCGATTGGACCTAGTAATAAGATATTATAAATAGCAAAAATATTGGTTAATATAACAATGATACTCAGTAGTAAAAGCCAAAGTCTTCCTTTTTTATTTTTTTTAGTTTTTTCTTCTTTGTTCTCTTTATTCTTTCTCATTAAATAACCTCCACGTTTAAAACATAAAACTATACCTTATCATTATAGACTATAATTAGATTCATTTCAACTCTAGTCTTTAAGTTTCTTTTGTAAAGTTGACGGAGATTTCTTCTTTTCTAAGGTAATTTGTCAAACTTTCTGTTATAATGTAGTTAGAAGAATAGGAGTTGATGGTTATGAAGAAGATAATTAGTGTTAGTCTTATCTTTATTATGCTTTTTACTTTTATTCCCGTTGTTAATGCAAGTAGTTATATTGTTTTAAATACAAATAAATATTTTAGAGATGAGCCAGGAGGAGATTTAATAACTGGAGTTACTGATGGTGTTTTATTAGCTGGAACTAAAGTTGATGTAATTAGTACTGATGGTAGTAGTGGCTATGGTTGTAAAAATGCTTGGTATAAAGTTAAATATAATGATTTAGAAGGTTATATCTGTTCAAGTGATCAAGCAGTTATAGATGTCGCTGATGTAGATCTTAATGGAGATTTTGAAAAAGAAATGTTAAGTAAAGGATTTGGGGAGAGTTACTTACCTTATTTAAAGGCTTTACACGAAAAACATCCTAACTGGATATTTACTCCTATATCTATTGGTGTTTCTTTTGATGAAGCGGTAACTAATGAGAGTTATGGAGAGATTAGTTTAGTAGATGGAACTGATGAGACTTTAAGAAGTAAAGAATGGCCATATTATCAAAATGGGGTATATCAACAAATAGAACCAGGTTGGTATGTGGCAAGTAGAGATACAGTATCTTATTATTTAGACCCTAGAAACTTTTTGTCAGAAGAATATATTTTTATGTTTGAAAATTTGAAATATAATGCTTCTATTCAAACAGAAGATGCGGTAAGAGGGGTTACTAGTGGGACTTTCTTAAATACTAATGAATACTTAAATATCTTAATGAAAACTGCTAAAACATTTAATGTTAGTCCTGTATATCTTGCTAGTAGAATTAGGCAAGAAAAGGGTAGTACTGATAGTATTTCAACTACAGGTGGTTCTTTTACATTTAGTGTTGATAATAATTGTTTAAACAATTTAGGTTATATAAGTAATCCTAATAGTTGGAATGCACTTAACTCTTGTGGTAATGGAAAAACTTATAGTGGTATTTATAATTACTTTAATATCGGTGCTTATTCATCTTATGAATCTCCTCAGATTAGAGGTTTGATATGGGCTAATGGAGGATATGATGCTTCTGTTACTAGTTATTTAAGGCCATGGAAAAGTAAAGAAACTGCTATTATGGGAGGTACTGAGTATATCGCTAGTAAATATATTGATGCTAATCAAAATACTTTATATTATCAGAAGTTTAATGTGTCACCTGATGCAGTTTATCCTATGTATACACATCAGTATATGACTAATATTAGAGCCGCTGCTAAAGAAGCATATAGTATTTATAAAAGTTATAGAGATAATAATCTTTTAGATAATACTTATGAATTTCTAATTCCTGTTTATAATAATATGCCTAATGATAATGAAGTAATTTTACCTGATGATGATAATGAAGAAGAAATAGTTACAACTCCTGATATTGATATAAATACTGGTGTTGTTGCATCTGGTTTTAAGATAGATGGAGACATTATTTCTAATATTTCTTTTAATACCAATATCGATACTATTAATAGTAAGTTAAGTAGTATTAATGCTAACTTAAAAGTTGATAGTTACTTAGATAGATATGGAAATAAGGCCAGTGGTAATGTTGGTACTGGAGATACTTTAGTAATTAGTAATGGTTCTACTACTAAGTCTTATAAAGTTGTTATCTATGGTGATAATAATGGTGATGGTAAGACTAGTATTGTTGATTTATTAAGAGTACAAAAAGATATTTTAGGAAGCAGTAATTTATCTACATATGATAGACGTGCTAGTGATACTAATAGAGATGGCAAAGTTGATGTAGTAGACTTATTAAGAGTTCAAAAACAAATACTTGGTAATAGTACAATAGAACAGGGGTGATTAACTTGAAAAAAATATTATTTATATTAGGACTAAGCTTCCTTTTCTTTTGCCCTCATGTAGTAGAGGCTGCCTCTATTTCTGTGGCGGGGACTACTGCAACAGGAACAGTTGGAGGCAATATTACAGTAGGTGTTACTATAAGTGAAAGTAGTGGTTTAGGAAGTTGGGAATTTAGTTTAGATTATGATAGTAATAAACTACAACTTTTAAGTGGTAATACCCATGTAGTTGGTTATGTCGATGGCGAGGGTCAAACTAGTCAAAGTTATACTTATACTTTTAGAGTTAAAGGTACTGGTTCTACTACTATATCTGTAGTAAATACCTCTATCGCTTCATGGGATGAAGTAGTTACTAGTCCAACTGATAGTACAACTATTAATTTAATTAGTAGACAAGAAGTAGAGAAAAATTATAGTAGTGATAACAATCTTGCTAGTCTTGAAGTAGAAGGCCTTACTTTAAGTCCAGAGTTTAATAGTGATACTACTAATTATAGTGTGGATGCAGAAGCTGGAACTACTAATGTTACGGTTAATGCTAAAGCAAGTGATAGTAAAGCTAGTATAAGTGGTACAGGAGAAGTAGAAGTTCATGAGGGTGCTAATACTATAAATGTAGTTGTAGAAGCAGAAAATGGTTCTACTAAAACTTATACAATAGTTGTTAATGTTAAAGAAAAAGATCCTATTAATGTTAAAGTTAATAAAGAAGAGTTAAGCGTGGTAAGAAAAAAAGAAGATCTACAAGATTTAATTAAAGATTATTTTGTAGAGACTACTGTTAATATTAATGATGAAGAAGTTCCTGCTTATACTATCGAAGCATTAGATCTTACTTTAGTTGCTTTAAGAGATAGTAAAGGTAATATTAAATTTTATATCTATGATGATGGAGATTATACTTTATATCAAGAGTTAGGTGGAGATTTACTTACTATTCATCTTTTAGATAACGAAAAATATCCTAGTAATTATAAAAAATATACTGTTACTATAGATGGAGAAGAGTATACGGTTTATAAATTAACTAAGGATTCTAAATATTATTTAGTATATGGTGAAAATGTAGAAACAGGTGATAAAGGATTATATCTATATGATAGTGTTGATAGGACTATACAAAGATATTATACTGAAGAAGTAGATAGTCTAAATGATGAGTTAAGAATAAATTCATTTATAATAGTAGGACTTACTTGTTTAATTGTTTTATTATTAATAATTTTCTTAATAGCATTACATACTAAGAATAGTGGTAAAAGGAAAAAGAAAAAAGAGATTAAAAAAAGATTGAAACAAGAAAAAAGTGACTTTTTAAAAGATTAGGAGTGTAGTTTTATGGAAGTAAAACATCAGAATAGACATTTAGGTATTATGATATTAATTGGTTTTCTATTAATTATTGGTGGAATTATTTCTTATATAATTATAAATTATAATGATGATCAAGCTGAAGTTAAGAAAAGAATGGATGAAGTAACAGATGCTTATGATACATTTAAAAGTGATGTAGATTCTTTTAATAGTATTAGAGATAATATTTATACAGAAGTAATGCAAGATACTTACTATGATACTTTAAAAAATAATGATGCTAACTATAAAGAATTATTTAATAGTTACAAAGAGAGTTTAGAAGTTATAGATAAAGATTATAGCAAAGTTGAGAGTTCTTGTGTTAATGTTTTGCATCCAGATTCCAAAGTTAACAATAAGTGTGAAGCGATTATTGTAGGGTATGAAGAAGTTATTAATACTTATATAAGTGATGTTAATAGTTATAATGAGTTAATTGATTCTTATAATAAATGGTTAGATGATAATAGTAGTACTGATCCGAAATTAGAGAAGATAAAACTAGATAGAGATTATTTAGATATTAATGGCGATAGAGAATATGCAGGAAGAAGTGAAGCAGAAACAAAGATTGCTGAAGAAGAACTAACAAATGGGGCGATGCCAGATGAATAGAAATGATTTAGAAAAAACAATTTTAATGCCTAGTATTGCTAATGAGTTAAAAAAGGAAAAAAGAAAAGAGAAGAAATTAATTACGAAAATAATAATAGCTTTATTTATAATAGGAAGCTCTTTTTCGTTATTTCTTTTTTATGGCCCTATAGATGCTTTTAGAAATTTTTGGATAACTTCTGCGATGACTTCAATGTCACATCAATACTTAGCTACTTGGTTTTATAATAATGATATTATTAATGAAGTGCTTGCTAATAATCATATAATTGAAGTTGATGAAAATACTAATCCTGATTTAATTAATTTTAAAGATTATGATAACAGTAGTAAAATTTATGAAAATGAATATGAAAAAGAGATACTTACTAAAGATCCTGGTAATGATTTATATAAAGTAATTGAAGTTAGTGGAAGTGGTTATCAAGGCTATTTAGTAGCAATATATGATCCGTCAAGAGTTTCTATTGCTACTACTGCCTATCTTGGTAAAAGAGGAGAAGCTATTACTACAGTTGCAAAAAGAGAAAATGCTATCATTGCTATTAATGCCGGAGGATTTTATGATCCTGATTGGAATAGTAATGGTGCCTTACCTCATGGAACAGTTATCAAAGATGGGAAAATTGTTAGTGATTATGAAGATGCTGCAATGGGTGGTGGCTTTGTTGGATTTACTTATGATAATAAATTAGTGCTTGGTAAGATGACTGCCGAAGAAGCACTTGCCATGGGTATTAGAGATGCAATTGAATTTGGACCATTTTTAATAGTTAATGGTAAGAGTAGCTTTGTTAAAGGTAATGGTGGTTGGGGTATTGCACCTAGAACTGCTATTGGTCAAAGAGAAGATGGTATAGTCTTATTCTTAGTAATTAATGGACGTCTTGCAACATCTATTGGTGCTGATATGGGAGACTTAACAGAGATAATGGAAAACTATGGTGCTGTTAATGCTGCTAATATGGATGGTGGAAGTTCTAGTGCTTTAGTTATCAATAATGAAATAATTAATACACCAGTTGCAGGTGGCGACAATGGTCTTAGAGATATACCAACATTTTGGATAGTTAAGTAAATTAACTGTTCTTTTATGCAGGAATGGCGGAATAGGTAGACGCACTATCTTGAGGGGGTAGTGATTAATTAATCGTGCGAGTTCGAGGCTCGTTTCCTGCACCAATTTAGAAATTTACTAGAGCTTTTAAGTCTTATTATATTTTGATATCAGTGAAAAAAACAATAAGTGTCCGAAAAGTGTTTAGAAATAGGAAAAATATTATTTTAAAATAACTATAAATAGTGTATAATATTTATCATTACGGAGGTGCCATATGATAATTAATTATTCAGATAGCCCTGTATTAAAGGGAAAAAAATCAATTTTTTTAGCAGGACCTACTCCTCGAAGTTTAGATGTTAAAACATGGAGAAAAGAAGCAGTTAAAATCTTAAAAGATTTAGGGTTTGATGGGATAGTTTATGTACCTGAGTTAGAAGATGATGACAGAACATTTAACTATGATAATCAAGTTTGGTGGGAAAGAGAGGCATTATATAATGCTAATATAATTGTTTTTTGGATTCCACGTTCTTCTCAATTACCAGCATTTACTACTAACGTTGAATATGGTTATTGGATAGCCAAGAATAGTAATAAAGTTATATATGGAAGGCCTGATAATTCTGAGAAAAATAGATATTTAGATTGGCTATATCAAACAGAAACCGGTAATAAGCCAATAAATAATCTAGAAGAATTATTGAAAGTGGCATTAAAACAAGTTGACAAAAATAAAAATATAGCAGATATTGATAGTTATGAATTAAATATAATAGCTAATATAATAAAAACATATCCAGAAATAACTTTACTTACTGGAGATGTAGAATTTACTCCAGAAAGTTTTGGGGTAGATAACAGCGATTTAACTTATGGTAAACTATTCTTTAAAAATGCGGAACCTAATCAATTAAAAGAATTTGATAGAACTATACTTAGTGTTTTATTATATTTTTATATCAAAGATAACAGGTATGATAAATTTGTAGAGCAACAGGTTGGAGATAATAAATTATCAAGAGAAACATTTAATGAAATCAGAGAGTTTATTTTAAGTAATTTTGATACACCTGAAAAAGAAAATTTATTATTATATTATGTTGTAATAAATGACTTAGGTAAAAGTCAAAGAATGGTGGATGCAATAAAAAGTCAAGGTATAGAAACAGTAGATCATGATTTAATTTTAAATTATTTATTGCAATACAATATGCTTCCATCACTAAATAACTTTAGCAAAGAAAGTACAAGTAGTCTAATAAACGTATTAAACAATGGTATTAATCTTGGACAATTTATTCAAGGAGAATGTGTAGATTATAGTTTTAATAAAATACAAAGCTTAACGACATTTGAAAAAGTTCTAATGTCTGCGGAAGCAATGTTAGATATTGGTGGTGTTTTAGGTCATATCAATAATCAAAATGGAAGTGTTATCTTAAATCAACCTACTGCTGATAATTTTATGACAGCATCAAGAATATTATCTACATGTGAGGATTCTACAAAAATATTTGACGAATTTTTAACCTATAAAGCCAATAAAATGAGTTTAACTGCTCAAGATAAAAATGTTAGGAAAACAATTACAAGATTATGTTTAATGTTGCGCTTAAATAATCAAAATGATATTCAAACAGTCGAGAATGAAATATTGGGTAATATGGAGCAATATAAAACATTAATTTATGAGTTTAATCAAAGTGGATATAATGATATGCCAGCTATTTTATTATATTATTCTCCGGCTATGCTTAATAATGCATGTGGTTATTTTAAAAATAATAATTCAGAAAATCCTGTTAGCGATGCTTTAAAAGTTTGTTTACCATTTTTGCAAAATGTGATGATAAATGCTAGGACAAATATGAATGTGCAAGGAAAAGGGGTTATTACAATAATGCTTAGAGATGTTGCAATGGCTGTTGCAGAAAATCCTAATCAATTAGATTCGTTTGAAGTAAATATTTTAGGTCAAGATGAAGCAAAGGTTAAAAAAAAGGAGTAGTTATAAAAAGTTAATCAACTTATTGTATGATTTTACTAGCTATAGTATAATTACAAATGAATGACGATGGTGTATCTTCGGATTCTATCTGAGCAAGTTGGATGCGTCTAGCTTGTTTATTTAATTTTTAGTCTTTATGATAAAAGTTGCTGAAAAGTGGTCGAAAAGTGGTCGAAAAGTGGTCGAAAGAGTTGATAATGTTTTAAACTTTGTATATAATAATGTTAGGTGATGATAATGTATAATGAAGATCAAAAAACAGAATTAAAAGTTGAGCTTACAAAAGATATAAAGAAAGAAATCGTTGCCTTTGCCAATACAAATGATGGTGCTATTTATATTGGTATTGATGATGATGGAAAGATTGTAGGTTTAACAGATGCTGAAAAAGATTTAGAGGCTTTAAGCGGTATGATAAGAGAAGGAATTAAATCCGATTTAACTCTTTATACTAAAATTTATATTGAAAAAGTTAATAATAAAGATATAATTATAGTTAAAGTTAGTGAGGCACCTAATAAACCTTATTATTTATCTGATAAAGGATTAAAATCTTCAGGCGTTTATTTAAGACATGGAAATGTATCTGTACAAGCAAGTGAGGAAGTTATAAAAAAAATGCTAGTAGAAAGCAATAGTAATTCTTTTGAAAGCAATATTTCAAAAGAACAAAATCTTCATTTTGATTATTTAAAAGGTCTTTTTAAACAACATAATTTAGAAATTAATGATAATAAATTTAAAGCATTAAATATTATTGATTTAAATAATAGATATACTAATTTAGGATTGCTTTTATCAGATGAATGTCCATATTCAATAAAATGTGCAATTTTTAATGGTAAAAATAAGCTTGAATTTAAAGATAGAAAAGAATTTACTGGCTCAGTTTTAAAGCAAGCCAATGAAGCTTTTGAATATTTAAATCTATTTAATAGAATTAAAGGAAAAATTGTAGGACTTGAGAGGGTTGATACAAGAGACTATCCAGAATATGCACTTAGAGAAGCGTTATTGAATGCTATTATACATAGAGATTATAATTTTACAGGCAGTATATTAATATCATTATTTGATGATCACTTTGAAATTACTTCTTTAGGAGGATTAGTTAAGGGGTTAAATATGGAGGACTTATATTATGGTGTATCTGAGTCTCGTAATCCAAATTTAGCTAATGTTTTTTATAGATTAAAATATGTTGAAAGCTTTGGTACAGGAATAGAAAGGATATTTGAATCATATGAAAATTATGATAAGAAACCATTATTATTAAATACCGAAAATACATTTAAGGTAGTTTTATATAATGTTAATCATATAGATGAAAATAGTGTAAAAAAGTTACCTTCAAATTTAACACAAGAAGAACAAATTATTGAATATCTAAAGAAAAATGAAAAAGTTAATCGTAAAATTGTAGAAGCTTTACTAAATATATCTAAAACGAGAGCTAATAATATTTTGAATAAGATGGTGGATGACGAAATTTTGGTTAGAATTAATAGTGGTAGAAATGTATCATATATATTAAAGAAATAATATAACTATTTTCAAAGCCTTGCAATTTTATGATAGATAATGTATATTATATGTCGAGACGTGCCTAGGAAACTTTAGAAGCCCTAGGTCTTTTTCAATTTAAAGATATTTTGTTAATTTTTTCCATTTAACTAAAACCGCTTTTCACGAATAAATGTTCGTGATAAAATAATATCGGTGAGTTAAATGGAAAAGATATATTGCTGTATTGATTTAAAGAGTTTTTATGCATCAGTAGAATGTGTTGAAAGAGGACTTAATCCTTTGAAAACTAATCTTGTTGTTGCCGATAAATCTAGGACAGAAAAGACAATTTGTTTAGCGGTAAGTCCAGCATTAAAACAGTATGGTATAGGAGGAAGAGCAAGACTTTTTGAAGTTTTAAGTAAAGTGAAAGAAATAAATAATCTAAGAAGAAAAGCTAATGGTTATAAAAAGTTTATAGGTAAATCATTTGATGATGATATCTTAAAGAAAGATAAGACTAAAGAATTAGATTTAATCATCGCTCCTCCTAGAATGGCTCATTATATTGATTATTCTTCTAAGATATATAATATCTATTTAAAGTATATTGCTAAAGAAGATATATTTGTTTATTCTATTGATGAAGTCTTTATGGATATAACTAATTACTTAAAGTACTATAAACTATCTCCTAAAGACTTAATTACAAAAATAATTAAAGATGTCTATGATACAACAGGTATTACGGCGACTGCTGGAATTGGTACTAACTTATTTCTTGCTAAAGTTGCTATGGATGTAGTAGCAAAACATATTACACCTAATGAGTTTGGAGTAAGAATAGCTTCCCTTAATGAGATGGCTTATAGAAAAATGATATGGAATCATTTACCTATTACGGATATTTGGAGAGTAGGCAGTGGTATTTCTAAAAGATTAGAGAAGTATGGTATGTATACAATGGGTGATGTTGCAAGATGTTCTATTAATAATGAAGATTTGCTATATAAATTATTTGGGGTTAATGCTGAACTTTTAATAGACCATGCTTGGGGTTATGAACCATGTACAATAGAATCTATAAAAAACTATAAGCCTCTTGCAAAAAGTATCAGTAGTGGTCAAGTTTTACAAAGCCCATATTCTTATGATAAAACTAAGTTAATAGTAAGAGAAATGGCTGAACTTTTAGCTTTAGATCTTGTTTCAAAAAAATTAGTAACAGAACAGTTAGTATTAACTATTGGTTATGATATAGATAATATTACTGATGATTATAATGGAGAAATTACAATAGACAATTATGGACGTGCTATACCTAAGTCTAGCCATGGAACTATTAACTTAGATTATAAAACTTCATCATCTAAAATAATTACTACAGCGATGATTAAACTATATGACAAGATAATAAATCCAAAATTATCTGTTAGAAGAGTTACTATGGCTGCTACAAAACTAGCAAATGAAGAGGAAGAAAAAGGAAAGCTAAGATATAGACAGTTAGATTTATTTTCTAGTCTGGATGGTGAAAATAATAAGTTAGACTATGATAGAGAAGTTTTAAAAGAAGAAAATAATCTTCAAAATGCTATGTTAAAGATAAAAGAGAAGTATGGGAAAAATGCTATCTTGAAAGGTATGGATTTAGAAGATGGGGCAACGACAATGGATAGAAATAGACAGATAGGAGGACATCATGAGTAATTATGACGATATTATAAATATGCCTCATCATGTATCTAAAATAAGAAAACCTATGTCTTTACAAAATAGGTCAGCCCAGTTCGCCCCTTTTTCAGCTTTAACAGGATATGATGAGAAGGTAAGAGAAGTTGCAAGGGAAACATCAAAAAAAATAGAATTAGATGATGGTGTAAAATTAATGCTAAACGAGAAGTTATGTCTTATAAAAAATGATATTAAATTAAGTCCTAAAGTGACAATTACTTATTTTGTTAGAGATAATAAGAAAAAAGGAGGACATTATAAAACTATAACTAGTAATGTTAAAACAGTTGATGAAGTATATAAAAGAATAATTTTAATAGATAATACTATAATATCTTTTGATAATATAATTGATATTAAAATTTGATTAAATATGTATATAGTAGTTTACATTTTTAGAAAAAGATAGTATATTTATATCACAGATGAGATTACTCATCATGGAAATGTTTTTCGCTTCTGGATGGTGCGATTAATAAATGATTCCAGTCGACAATGTTTTTCGCTTCCAGGTGGTGCGACTAATAAATGATCCTGGTTGAAAATGT
>CAMMWS010000011.1:0-39511 GCA_946500695.1 uncultured Mycoplasmatota bacterium
AAATAAAATAGTGGTAGTGATTTTCCTCACCAACACTATTTATAATACAACCGAAATAAGCACGAAAGTGTTTATTTTTTCTTTCGTTTGTGTTATCATAAAACATGAAGCGAAAGGTTTGTGAAGTCTTATGAAAAGAGATTATTTAAATAGTAAAAAGGGAATGCCTAGCGAGATTAAGAAAACTATTATAATTATAGTAGTTGCAGTAGTCTTGTTAGTAGGAATGTATTTTTTAACTACTTTAATATTAGAGTCTGATAATAATGATGATGAAAGAATTACAGAAAATACTATTCAATATGATGAAATATTAGCAGGTGAGTCTTTTAATCAAAGTGAAGATGATTATTATGTTATTTATTATGATTCTACTAATGAATATTCTACTATTAGTTCATTAATAAGTTCTTATCAGTTAAATAATACAGATACTAAATTATATAGTGTTGATCTTGCAAATGGTATGAATAAGAGATATGTAACTGATGGCGATATTGTTACTGATTCTGCTGATAGTCTAAGAGTGAAAGATAATACACTTATTAGATTTAATAATGGTGAAATTAGTGAAGTTATTACGGATTTAACAGAAATTACAAATATTCTAAATAGTTAGTGTAAAGATAGACTTATTTAGTCTATTTTTATTTATCTTTTGAATATCTTTTCTTTAGATATTCTTTTTTTTATGATAGAATAAAATAGTAGTGGGGTGATGCTAATGTTTAATAAGAAAAAGGATATTGATAAAGATAAAAAAAATGAAGAAGAAAAAGTGATTGATGAAGAAATAGATGATAGTAATGTTAGAGAAATAATTGTTGAAAGAAGAAGTGGCTTTAACTTTTCTGAAGTTATTATTATTATGATAATTGCTATTATGTTTGGTTTTCTTTTAGGAAATATTGTTAATTTTGTTGTATTTAATGATAATTCTTCTTCTGATGAGTTAGATGAGTTAGTTACTACTTATAATAATATTATTGATAATTATTATGAAGATGTTGATAAAGAAGAGCTTATTGATGCCGGAATACAAGGAATGATTAATTATTTAGATGATCCTTATGCAACATATTTTAGTGGAGATGCTAGTGATGACTTTAATGAAGAATTAAGCGGTACTTATGAAGGCATTGGTATAGAAGTAATGTTAAGTAATGGTGTTATTAGTGTAGGCAATGTTTTTGATGGTAGTCCTGCTGAAAACTCAGGTGTAAAGGTTGGCGATATTGTTACTAAAGTAAATGATACTGATATTACTGGAAAGAGTTTATCTGAGGTAGTTTCTATGATATCAGGTGAAGATAGTGGTAATACATCTAAATTAACTGTTAATCGTGATGGAGTTGAACTTAGTTTTGAACTTAGTAAAACTACTATAGAGACTCCTGTTGTAGAAAGTGAAATATATGAAAATAATGGTAAGAATATAGGCTGTATCAAAATAGATATATTTAATAGTAACTCTTATAAACAGTTTAATAGTGCTTTAAAGAAGTTAGAGAAAAATAATATAGATGGATTAGTTATTGATGTTAGAGATAATCCTGGTGGTTACTTATCTGAAGTTAAGAATATTTTATGTTTGTTTTTGAATAAAAAACAAGTTTTATATCAATTACAGACTAAGAATGAAACAGAAAAGATTTATGGTACTAAGAAATCTATAGATAGAGATTATCCTGTTAGTGTAATTATTAATGATGAGAGTGCAAGTGCATCTGAAATACTTGCCAGTGCTTTTAAAGAAAGTTATGGGTCTCATGTAGTTGGAATTAATTCTTATGGAAAGGGAACAGTTCAGTCTGCCAGTGATTTAAATAGTGGGGATACTATTAAATATACAGTACAGAAATGGTTAACTCCAGATGGTAATTGGGTTAATGATGTGGGTGTTGTTCCAACTGATAGAGTTGAGACAGTATTACAAGAAGGGGAAACCTTAACTTATGATAATGATACAATGTTACAGACTGCTATTAGTGTTGTAAGTGAATAAGAACTTAATGTTCTTATTCTTTTTTATATTTATTAGCACTCTTACTTGACAAGTGCTAATAACGGCTGTATAATATGTATGAATAAGAAAGGAGATGTTTTATTATGTATCAAAATCCAAATGGAGAAAATGAGAATGTATTAGAAAAATATGGTCGTAATATAAATGAAGCGGTTAGAGCAGGTAAAATTGACCCTGTTATCGGACGTGATGAAGAGATTCGTAGTATTACTCGTGTTTTATCTCGTCGTACTAAGAATAACCCTGTTTTAATTGGTGAACCTGGTGTTGGTAAAACTGCTATAGTTGAAGGACTTGCTCTTCGTATAGAACGTGGTGACGTTCCTGCTAGCTTAAAAAATAAAACTATTTGGGAACTTGATATGGCTAGTCTTGTTGCAGGTGCTAAATACCGTGGTGAGTTTGAAGAGAGACTTAAGAAAGTATTAAATGAGATTAAGAAAAGTGAAGGCTCTATTATTATGTTTATCGATGAGATTCATATGATTGTAGGTACTGGTAATACGGAAGGAGCGATGGATACTTCTAACATATTAAAACCTATGCTTGCTCGTGGTGAGATTCATGTTATTGGTGCGACTACTTTAAATGAATATCGTAAATATATTGAGAAAGATGGAGCTTTAGAACGTCGTTTTCAAAAGATTATCGTTAAAGAACCTAGTGTAGAAGATACTATTACTATATTACGTGGTCTTAAAGAAAAATTTGAAATACATCATGGAGTTACTATTCATGATAAAGCTTTAGTCAGTGCAGCTGTGCTTTCTAACCGTTATATTACTGATAGATATTTACCAGATAAAGCGATAGATTTAGTAGATGAAGCTTGTGCAACTATTCGTGTCCAAATGGATTCTGTTCCTAATGCACTTGACTCTTTAACTCGTAAGATAATGAGACTTGAAATTGAAAGACAAGCGATTAAGAAAGAAAAAGATCAGTTATCTATGAAGAGAAAAGATGAGATAGATAAAGAGTTAGGTGAATTAAAAGCAAAAGAGAAGGAATATAAAGAAGCTTGGGAAGAAGAGAAAGGTTTTAATGATAAGATTAATGCTAAGAAGAAAGAAATTGAGAAGGCTCGTTTTGAGTTAGAACAAGCTGAAAATAAATATGACTTAGAGAAGGCTGCCAAATTACAACATGGTACTATTCCTAAACTAGAAAAAGAACTTGAAGAATTAAAGAGTCATGACAATATGCAACTGTTAAGTGATAATGTTACAGAAGAAGATATTGCTAGTGTTATTTCTAAGATGACTAATATTCCTTTAAGTAAGTTAGTTAGTAGTGAGAAAGAGAAACTTCTTAATCTTGAAAATAGTATGAAGAATCGTGTTATGGGTCAAGATGAAGCTTTACATCTAGTAAGTGAAGCGATAATTAAGTCTCGTAGTGGAATAAAAGATCCTAATAGACCTATTGGTTCGTTCATATTTTTAGGACCTACTGGTGTAGGTAAAACTGAAGTAGCACGTACTCTTGCTTATGAGCTATTTGATGATGAAAGACATATGGTAAGAATTGATATGAGTGAATATATGGAGAAGTTTAGTGTGTCTCGTTTAATTGGTTCTCCTCCGGGATATGTTGGTTATGAAGAAGGTGGACAACTTACTGAAGCGGTTAGACGTAATCCGTATAGTATAGTACTATTTGATGAAATAGAGAAAGCTCATCCTGAGGTTTTAAATCTTTTGCTACAAATACTAGATGATGGTAGAATAACTGACTCTAATGGTAGAACTGTTGACTTTAAAAATACAATTATTATAATGACATCTAACTTAGGTAGTGAATACATATTAGATGGTGATACTAGTAAAGTAATGGATGAAGTAAGAAGTCATTTTAGACCTGAATTTATTAACCGTGTAGATGAGATTATTGTCTTTAAACCTCTTACTAAAGATGCTATTTATCAAATACTTGATAAGATTATATCTGATATAGAAAAACGTCTTTCTATGAATGATATTCATATCAAATTAACAGATAAAGCTAAAGACTATTTAGTAGAAGCTGGTTATGACGTTAATTATGGGGCTAGACCTTTAAAACGTGAAGTTAGTAAGACTATTGAGAGTCTACTTGCCCACGAGCTTGTTAAAGGTACTATTAAGTATGGAGAGACTGTTACTTTTGATGTTAAAGATAATGAATTAATAATTAAAAAATAGGTGCTTAGGCATCTATTTTTTCTGTTATTACTACTAACTGTTTACCTTTATCTTTTTTACTACAAGTAGTTAGTATTAATCTTTTAGTATTAGTTTTATTTATTTCTATAGTTCCATCTTTAACTTGTTCTTCTATGTTAGTTACTTTGTATTCTAAATTTTTTCCTTTAAAGTTTAACTTAATAATATCATTTAATTCTAATTTATCTAAATCATCGAAGAAAGCAATGTATCCAGGACCTGAATGGGCTGCTAAGACTATTAGATTTATATCATCATTTAAAACGGTAACATTTTCATCAACGTTGTTATGAGTGTTATCAATATCATAAATATCTTTTGATAAGTTTATTTTATTTATAGTTAAAGTGCCAACTATTTTATCATTTTCTTTAGTACTTATATAACTAGTATTAGTATTTCTTTCTATGTTTGTAGTGCTAATACTTTTAATATCTTTTTCATTGTTATATATTAATAGACAACTACCTAAATACATTGTTAGTATTAAAATACTAACTAAACTTTTTCTTAACAATTAAATATGTAGGTAATATTAGACTTAATATGTTGTAGTTGCCATTATCAGTACTTGTATTTGGAACTTCTATTGATATAGTTTCATTAGGCTTTTCTTCTTTTATTTTATAGTCATTAATAGTATAATAATAATTTTTATTTATATTATCAATAAAAATATCAAATGGTTCTATTTTGGTATAGCCTTCAGTAGTGTTAGACTGTACTATTTTATAATGGCCATAAGGAAGAGTGATTTTAGCAGTACCGTTTATATCTGTAGTTATACTTTCAACTAAGTTGTTATTTTTATCATATATTTCAAAAGTAATGTTTGGTTCTGTTAACATTAGCTTTCCATCTCCATAATATTTTTTAATAGTTATTTCTTTTTTTAATACTTCATTTTCTATTACTAGTTCTATATCGGTATTATCAGTTGTAAAATTAATTTCATATACTTTTTCATTAGGTAAGTAGCCAGTTCCATTTTTTGTTTCTTTTAGATAATAAGTTCCATATGTTAAATCATAGTTGTTGCTTGAGATACTAATTTCCATATTATTATCTAAAGTTAAATCAGTAATCTTTTCCATATTTTCGTTATATAGAGTAAAGATAGTATCCTTTAATGAAGCTTCACCAAGACTAGAAGAATTTCCCGTATCTTTATCAATTTTTTTAATTTTTAAGTTTAATTCATTGAAACAATATTTAATTTTTGCAGTTCTATTATTAGGATTTCCTATAGTTGCTAAGTGCTGACTATTAGGATTGTAATAAAATAAAATTGGGTTGCTATGATTATAATATCTTGTAAAAGTAGTTTCGTGACATCCTTTTTCTGTTTCATTAATAGTAACAGTGTTGTTATTTATTACAATGTTATTATTTCCTGAATTATATAATCCTATAATATTATTTGTATCTTTTACAGTTAAAGTTTTACCTGCAATACCATATATTGTTTGATTATTAAAACTTGGCATAGTATAACTATTGTTTATTAGATTGTTAATTTTTTTCATTTCAGAATCATAAATATTTATTTTGTTGCCATTTAGTGTGTCAGTGAAATAAAATTCACTATTTGGTTCTACAGTTTGCCATATCATTAATTGGGTAATTGCATACCATTTTAAATCATCTGTGTGTCCGGGATAGCCATAACCAAAACCAATAATATCAATAAGCTTATTAAGTGTTTCTTCATCTATTTCTTCTAAGGATGTTACTGTTTCATAATTATTATTACTTGGGTTAAATGATTTAAATGGTTGTAGACAGTAAGCAAGTTTATCATCACTGGTTCTTCTATAAGTTCTTGCTTTTTGATAATATTTGGTATTAGTATTTTTGTCATATCTAACCATATAAATGTTATCAATATATTCTCCTTCATAGAAAGAATCAGTACTAGCATTTACATTAAGGTCAGAACCTAGTAAATAAATAAAACTTAATGTTAAGAATAATAAAATTTTTTTCATAAAACGCCTCCTTTTTCTTAACGATGGTTACTATATCATTGTCTATAAACTCTTGCAAATTGGCAATTTTGTAAATTGATATTCGTTTTGATAAGCAATTTTGTAAATTGATAGGGACAATTGACAATATTCGAACTTAAAATTTTGGGAATTTTTAAAAATACATAAAATTTTCTTTACTTTTGCATATAATAGTGATATATAATATATGAACATGTATTCATATGAGGTGAAAAAATGAATGATAAATTAGTTTTAAAGCTTACAAACTTTTATAAAGTTTTTGTTGATGCTAATAGACTTAGAATTTTGTTTCTACTTAGTGAAGGAAAATATAAAGTTAGTGATATAACAGCGCATTTGAGTATTAGTCAGTCTGCTGTTTCTCATCAACTCCAACTATTAAGACAGTTAGATTTAGTAAGAGTAGAACGTTTGGGAAAAGAAATATATTATACTTTATCTGACCATCATATTAATATAATTTTAGATTATGGACTTATGCATATAAAGGAGAAAGATGATGAATAAGATTTTACAAATATTTTTGGGGATTGTTACTTTTATAGTGGCTTTATTATTTCAAAGTCTATCATTTTTTTTAATTAGTTATTTTATATTGGGTTATGATATTTTTACTAAAGCTTTTATAAATATTAAAAATAAAGAATTTTTTGATGAGAATACTTTGATGATTATTGCTACTGTAGGGGCTTTTATAATAGGTGAGTATTCTGAAGCAGTATTAGTTATTATGCTTTATCAAATTGGTGAGAGTTTATCTGATTATGCTATAGATAACTCCAAAGAAAAAATCTCTGCTTTGATGGATTTAAGAAGTTCTTTTGCAAGAATTGTTGTAAATGATAAAGAAAAGAAATTACCTCCTAGTAAAGTTAAAGTTGGGGATTTCATTTTAGTAAAACCAGGTGAAATTGTCCCTTTAGATGGAGTTTGTTTAGATAATGATGTTAGTCTTGATACTAAGAGTCTAACTGGTGAGGCTAGGCTTTTGGTTGTTAATATTAATGATGAAGTTCTTAGTGGGAGTATTGTTATTTCTAAACCATTAAAAATTAAAGTTACTAAAGTATCAGATGATTCTACAGTTAACAAAATAGTTAAATTTATGAAAGATGCAGAAGCTAATAAAACGAAAACAGAGAGTTTTATTACTAGATTTTCTAAATATTATACTCCAATAGTATGTTTTCTTGCTTTAGTTATTTTTTTAGTACCAACTTTACTTGGTTATGATTATCAGTTTTTCTTATATAAAGCTTTGATATTTTTAGTTATTTCTTGTCCTTGTGCTTTAGTTATTTCTGTTCCTCTTAGTTTTTTTTCAGGAATTGGCAGATGTAGCAAAGAAGGGATTTTAGTTAAAAATACAGTAGTGTTAGAAAAAATGAGTAAAATAGATAAAATTTATTATGATAAAACTGGGACTTTGACTACAGGTGAGTTTAAAGTTAATTGTATTGTGCCTAATGAAGGTGTTAGTGAAGCGTACTTGAAAGAATTAGTAACAGCAGCAGAAATTTATTCTAATCATCCTTTAAGTAAAGTATTAACTTTTGATGCTAAGATTAAAAAGAATGATGTTACTAATTTAGAAGAAGTTGCAGGTAAAGGGATAAACTGTATATATAAAAAGAAAGAATTGTTAGTTGGTAGAGGTTTTAAAGAAGGCAAGAATATTTCTCATTTAGGTACAGTTGTATTTGTTTATTATGATGGTAAAGAAATGGGATATATTGTTATTAGTGATGAAATAAAAGTTAGTAGTAAAACGGCTTTAGATGAACTTAATGATTTAGGAATAAAGCAGATTATGCTAACTGGTGATAGAGAAAAATATGCTAAGAAAATTGCTAAAGAACTAAATATTAATTATAAGGCATCTCTTCTTCCTGTCGATAAAGCAGAAATAGTTAAAAAGTCTTTGGATAAAAATAAAGTTGTTGCTTTTGTAGGTGATGGTATTAACGATGCTCCAGCGCTAGTTACTAGTGATATAGGTATTTCAATGGGGTCAATTGGTAGCGATGTAGCGATGGAAGCTAGTGATGTAATACTTATGCATGATGATTTAAGGGCTATTCCTAAATTTATTAAAATAAGTAAATATACTAATGCTAAGATTAGACAGAATATTATTATGGCTTTATTTTTTAAAGTGTTAATATTAGTGTTAGGCCTTTTTACATCTATTCCAATATATTTAGCAATTTTTGCAGATGTTGGTGTTATGCTTATAACAATATTGAATAGCTTATTAGTTTTTAAGAAGAAATTTAATTAGAGTATTTAAATTTCTTCTTTTTTTCTATATAATCATTATAGGTGATAATATGGGAAGTTTGATTGTTATTGAAGGTGTAAGTGATGGAGTTGGAAAAACTACACAAATAAAAGAGTTATATAATAATTTAGTAAATGATGGTAAGAAAGTAATATATCATCATTTTCCTAGTTATGGTGAAATAGGTGCTAGTTTGGTAGAGGCTTATTTAAAAGGTGATTTGGGTAACCGAGAAGAAATAGGTCCTTATGCAATTAGTAGCTTTTATGCTATGGATAGGTTTTATGTTTATAATCAAAAACTTAAGCAAGCTTTAAATGATGACAAAATTGTTTTACTTGATCGTTATACTACATCTAATTTAATTTATCAGGGATCTTTTTTTAAGGAAAAGGAAAGAGATGACTTTTTAAATTATATTGCTGATTATGAATATAATAAACTTGGTCTTAAGAGACCTGATTTGGTTATCTTTTTAAAACTTGATAAAGATGCTAGTGATAAGTTAAGAGAAAATAGAGATTATGATGGTATAGATGGCGATATAAATGAGAAAGATCAAGCGTTTTTAGATAAAGTTTATGACAATAGTCTTTATGTTACTAGTAAATATGATTTTAAAATAGTTGAGTGTAGTAAAGATGGTAAGTTACGTAGTATTGAAGATATAAGTAGAGAGATTTATGATATTGTTAGAAAAGAACTTGCGTTATAGAATTTTTCCCTTTATAATACAGAGAAAAAAGGAGATGCGATATGAAAAGTATAAAGAAAATAATTGAAGATTTAAAAAAGGAGCGAATTATATATAAATTAGATGGTGATGATAGAGAATATTCTGTTAATTTATTAAACTATATTTTTAATATCCGAAAAATATATTCTAAGAGTAGCAAATTAAGAGATAATGTTTCTTATATTTGGTTTAAAGACTTTCACTTATTTGGTTCTTTAGATGTTAATAATTGTTCTAAGGTAATAGTGTCTAGTAGTGATGATAATATTGAAAGTTTTAGTATATATGGTAATGATGGTGTTGATATAGTACTTAATCTTTGTGATAAGGTTGGAAAAGAAATTGCCCATGTTGTTATTGAAGACTCTCAGTATCTTCTTTATGGTCATGATTTTTGTGATTTGGAAGTAAGAGATGCTAAAAAGGTAGAAATATCTGGCGATAAATGTAATTTAAGAGATGTTGTTATTAGTAGTGATTCCTTAGAGGTGTGTAGTAAAAATGTTAATATAAGAAGACTGAACTATATGGGGGATAAAGTTAATTTTAATGATTCTAATGGTAATATAAAAATAGTATCACTTAATGGTGTTTCTTTATTTAAAATAAAAAATTGTAGTTTTGAAAGCAAAGATGCTAGTTTTGATATTGCTCTAACTCCTGTTATTAAAGATTCTGCTTGGATGTTTGATTATCCTTTAAGATATAATAAAGGTACTATAGGAAATGAAGATAATGGTTTTATTATGGATGATGATACATTTAATAAAGATAAATGTATAGATTTAGGAAGGGCCCATCTTAGCTTTGTTTTATCTAAAATAAAAGATAAAATAGAAGATAAAATAGATGATAAATTTGATTTGGTTTATGAGTGCATTTCTAAAGATTTAGATGATCTTAAATCAGAATATGAACAAGCTTGTGATAAATTATCGCAAATTGCCAATAATTATGAAACTAAATTGCAAAGAGATTAAATAAAAAAATATGTTCTTAGTAAAAAATAATTAGTCTTTTAAGACTAGTTTTTTTCTACTTATTAGCATATAATAGAGATAGTTTGAGAGGTGATATAATGACTGATTTAGAAATTGCTCATAGTACAAAATTAGAAGATATTAAAATGATTGCTAGTAAACTTAATTTAACTAGTGATGATATAGAAATGTATGGTATGAGTAAAGCTAAGATAGTTAAAGATAAAGGGGATAAAAATGGTAAAGTTATATTAGTGACTGCTATTAATCCTACTCCTTATGGCGAGGGTAAAACTACAGTTAGTATTGGCCTTGCGGATGCCTTTAATAAACTTGATAAATCTATCCTGCTTGCTTTAAGGGAGCCTTCACTTGGACCTGTTTTTGGTGTTAAAGGTGGTGCGACTGGTGGTGGTTACAGTCAAGTTGTACCAATGGAAGATATTAATTTACATTTTACAGGGGATTTTCATGCAATTAGTAGTGCTAATAACTTGATTAGTGCAGCTGTTTATAATCATATAGAGCAGGGGAATTCTTTGGGGATTGAGAAAGTTACTTTTAATCGTTGTTTGGATGTTAATGATAGAAGTTTAAGAGATGTAAAACTTTTATGTAATAGTAGTGAGTATATAGATCATTTTAATATAACAGCGGCGAGTGAAGTTATGGCTTTATTTTGTCTTGCTACTGATATAGATGATTTAAAGAGACGTTTATCTAATATAATAGTTGGCTTTAATAGTAAAGATGAACCTATTTATGTTCGTGACTTAAAATTAGAAGGAGCTTTAACTGTTTTACTTAAAGATGCTTTTAAGCCTAATTTAGTTCAGACTTTAGAAGGAACTCCTGCTATTATTCATGGAGGGCCTTTTGCCAATATTGCCCATGGGTGTAGTAGTATTGCCTCGATTAAACTTGCTAAGAGTCTTTCTGATTATGTAATTACAGAAGCTGGTTTTGGTAGTGACTTAGGAGCTGAGAAATTTCTTGATATAGTTTGTCCTACTTCTGGTATTACTCCTTCTACTATTGTTTTAGTTGTTACAGTTAGAGCTTTAAAATATAATGGTGATGGTTCGTTAGATGATGGTATATGTAATATAGATGCTCATCTTAATCATTTAAAAAATTATAATGTTCCTATTGTTGTCTGTCTCAATAAATTTAGTGATGATAGTTTAGAAGATATTAACTATATAAAAGATTATGTTAAAAGTCGTGGTTACAATTGTGAAGTAAGTGATGCTTATAGTAAGGGGGGAGAAGGAGCGATAGACCTTGCTAACGCAGTTATTAAGTCATGTGAAGAGGTAAATAACTTTAAAGTTCTTGTTGATAAAAGTGATAATATAAGAGATAAAATAAATAAACTTAATAGTTTAGTTTATAACTCTAATTATGTTGAATATAGTGATGTTGCAGAAGAAAAGTTAAAACTTATAGATAAGTTAGGCTTCTCTCATCTTCCAATTTGTGTAGCGAAAACACAATATTCGATAAGTGATAATCCTAAACTATTAGGATATCCTAAAGATAACGTACTTCATGTAAGAGATTTAATTATAAATAGTGGAGCAGGTTTTATTACAGTGCTTAGTGGTAAAATTTATACAATGCCAGGACTTCCTAAGAGACCTAATTATGAAAATATAGATTTAGTAAATGGAGAAATAAAGGGGCTATTCTAATGAATGATATAAGTATAGAAGATAAGATTAAAGTACTAGAACAATTATATGTTAAAGAGAAAGATGAAGAGAAGAAATTATTAATTTTATATCAAATAAAAAAATATAGGGAGTTATTAGATGTTAAAACAGGATTACAAAGAGAGTTTAATTAATAATATAAATATCTTTTGTAAAAACATTAATTGTTCAAGCTGTGGAGGTACTTATAACTTCCAAACATTTACTTGTGAATATTGTGGTAATTTTAATGAGGAGTTAAAGAAAAGTTATCTTAGCATTTCTTCTATAATACCTTATTTAAATAAAGATAATGTAGATAAAGAGATAACTTTATACTTATATAAACTTGCTAATAGTAGTGATATCTTTAGTCATGTTCTAGAACAGTTTGATTTAACTAAAGAAACAGATAGTATTATTAAAGAATTAGAGAGTACTAGTGATTATAGTGATTTAGATGATAAGCTTTTAGAATGTATTTTTAGTAATGATATTTTTTTAGGTATAGATAATATATTAAGAGATATAATACTTAAAAATGTAATTTTAAGAAAAAATAATCTTAGTAAAGAGTTAATAGAAAAAGTAATTAGTCATTTAGTTCTTTCTGATACTAGAAAGATTAGTAAAGATAGTAAGTTTTATATACGTAATTTAGGGGAAAATGTTGGAGGTTTAGCTTCTTATTACTATGTTTATCTAGATAGAGAAGTAATGGATAATTTTTATGATAAAGGGGATATTTCAATATTTTATGTTTTACCTCATGAGATGAGGCATACTTATAGGACCTATTTAGAGAGCAAAGGTAGAGTTACTAGTATTTATGATATTATGGCTTTAAAAGAAAGACTATTAAGAGAATATAATCAAGATATTTATTTTAATAATAAAAACTATGTTAAGAATCTTCATGAGTGTGAGGCAAATGTTTTTTCTTATCATGCTGGTACTAATTATTTAAAGAGTTTAGGTTTTGAAATAAGTGAAGAGGCAGCGTTAAATATTTCTGGTGTTGTTAATAATGATTTAACAAGATTAGATAATCCTTTAAGAGAAATTGAGGGAGAGATTGTTAATATTAATGATTTATTTGCTTGCTTTATAAAAGATAAAACAACTTTGTTTTATAAGTATCCACAGTTACATTATGAATTTAAAGAAGAAGAAGGATGTATTGTCTATAAGAGTAAAAATGAACTTGTAGATGAGATGATTTTTCAGAATAAAGACAGTAATATGGAAGAGTTTTATCTTACTTTGATAAAGAATGCTAAAGATAGGGAGAGTATTAAAGATATGAGTGATACTTTGAAAAGTTAGAAATATAAAAAGGAGTGATGTTTTATGCTAAAGATATATAATACTGATGTTACTAGTGGTGAATTTAGTAGAATTGATACTTATGAGGTAGGCAGTTGGGTTAATTTGGTTAATCCTACAGAAGCAGAGATAGATGAAGTTGTTAATGCTCTTGGGATAAAGAAAAGTTTTATTATGAGTATAATTGATGATGATGAGAAGCCTCGTATTGATGAAGAAGATGGGGTGAAGATGCTTCTTTTAGATGTGCCTGTTTATGAGACTAAGAATAATATTAAGACTATTACAACATTACCTATAGGTATTCTTGTAGTTAGAAATGATTATATTGTAACAGTATGCTTACAAAAATATAGTATTATTGATGAATTTACTAAAGGTAAGGTTAAAGAGTTTTACACTTATAAGAAAAGTAGATTTATTATTCAGATGATTTATAAACTTGCTTTACTTTATTTAAAGATGTTAAGAGAAATTGATAATAAGATAGAGGTTGCTGAATCTAATATTTTAAATGCTACTAAAAATCAAGAACTTTTAAATTTACTTTCTATTGAAAATAGTTTAACTTATATTATTACAGCTTTAAAGTCTAATGGTGTTGTGCTTGATAAGATATTAAAAGGTAATGTTATAGAACTTTATGAAGAAGATGAAGATTTGCTTGAGGATGCCATTATCGAAAATAATCAGGCAATTGAGATGGCTGATTTATATAGAGGAATTTTATCCAGTACTACTGATACTGTTGCTACTATAATATCTAATAATCTTAATACTATTATGAAATTTTTAGCAGGTATTACAATTGTATTTTCTATTCCTACTATGGTAGCATCTTTTATGGGTATGAATGTTACTTTTGGTAAATTTGCTGATAATCCTTATGCTTTTATTTTATTATTACTCTTATCATTATTATTATCTTTGATAGTAGCACTTATTTTAAAAAAGAAAAATATGCTATAAAAAAACTTCCGTTTAGGAAGTTTTAATTTGTTATAGTTTGGTCATTTGTTGATGTAGTTGTTTGTTCTTGTTGCTCGTTTTGATTTGTATTTTCTTGTTCGTTTTGATTATTATTAGTATCAATATTAGTTGATAACGTAGGTTGACTTTCTGTTACTACTATTGTACCAGTATAAATACTATTATTATATGTAATAGTGTATTGATAGCTTCCAGCTTTATTTACATTAACATTACTAAGGTCTATAAGCATAGTACTTTTTATTTCATCAGTAAGTGGCTCTATTACATAGGTACTAATATCTGTTGATAATGCTGTACCTATATTTACGTTTACTGTTTTTAAAGTTATGCTTTGTAAAACGTTATTAGTTATTTCAGGTTTTTTTACAGTTATAATGCCTTGATATATTTTTTCTTTATAGGTAATAGTGTAATTATAAGTTCCTGGTTCTGTAACATTGACACTACTTGTGTCTAATTTCAAGTTGGCTAGTACTTCATCTGACACAGCACTATCTAGATAGTCAATTATCTTGACACTTAATGGAGTGTTAACTTCTATAGTTAAATTTTTAAGTTTAATGTTAACATCTGTATCTGTACTTACTTGTTTTTGCTCCACGACGACGAGAATTTTTTCTTCAATATTATTTGCTTGTAAAGATGAGTACATTATTCCTGAAGCGATACAAAGTATTCCTAGTAAAGCAAGGGCAGATACGCTAATGATTCTAATATGCTTATTCATATATATCATCCTTTACTCTTATAAACATTATAATAGAAATATTTTTTATTTACAAGAAAAATAGTGATTACTTTACATATAATCACTATTTATTTTTACTTTTATAGCCTTGATATAAGTCTTCAGCCGTATCAGTGATACTATTCCATATTTCGCTACCGCTATCTTTCATACTATCTTTAAATTTTTTAATTTTATTATATAGTTCTGGACCGATAAAATCTTTTATACTAGCTAGGAAATTATAGTAAGCACTGGCGGTACTATCTTTTATATTTCCTAAATCGCTTTGCCAATCAGGATTTATTCTATTCATGGTATTACCTAAATCAGTTATAATATTAAGACATTCTTGTTGAGCTTCAGGGTTAAGTTTACTAAAAGAACTTCCTTCATATTCTTTGTCATAAAAAATTATATCAACAGCATCAATAAAAAAGTCACTCCATATGGCATTTGTTAGTTCAATATTTTCAGTGTAAACTATACCATCTTCTTTTTGAACTGTACTGTTTATTTCCTCTTGTTTTTCTTTGAAATATTTAACTATTTCATCTTCGTTATTAGTTTCTGCTTTCTCATCATTAGTATTAGTATTTTGGTCATTACTATTTTCTATTTCAGTTGTAACTTTGGGAGCTTGTTCAGCATAGTTTTGTTTACTAGAGCATCCTGTTGTTAACAAGGTAAAGGAAGTTATTCCTGCTGCAATTAAGGTATAAATTCTTTTTTTTAAATCAATATTACTTTTCATTTCCTACTCCTTTTAATTTGACTTTATAATACCATAATTCCTTTCTTTTATCAACGTTTGGAAGGATTATGAACCCTACTATAAATAGAGTTTATTTTACATTTTCCTCTTATAAAACTTTTATATAAATCTTGGTCAAAATCTTTATAATTACCACTTGAATCTATATATTTATATTTTTTATTATAATCTTCACTTATTTGATATTCTCTAATGTTTAGTTGTTTAGCAATTTTTTCATTTTTATAATTCTTTTTATATTTTCTTATGAGAAAGCCATTATCTCTAAAGTAATAGATTACTTCTTTATAATTATTAGGACCTAAACCTATTCTACTTATAGTTTTGCTTTTTTTATTTTTTATGTAATTATCATGTTTTGTTATGGTTCTTGAAATTATTTCTTTATCATCATGAAAACCATGGAATTCTTTTGTTTCAGTAATATCATAGAAATTACTTTCTTGATTTGGATAGATAGTTGTTTCTTTGGTACTATAAGTTGTATAGTAGTCAGTGTTTAGAGTTTTCCATGTTGCTTCTTCTTCATATTCTTTATTTTTTATCCTATAGTTAATATCACTTTTACTAATATTAATTGTTAGTTTTGTAAATTCATTAGTATTACCTGTATTGTTAATTACTAAGATAATGCTATTATTATTTATTCTTTTTATACCACCATATATTAAAAATGTTTTTAAAGCTGTTAAGACTTTATTTTGAAACTTTTCATCATTAGGTATTTTTGTTAGATCTTTGATTATTATTTCTAAACTTTCTAGTTCTTTTATGCTTAGTCTTTTTTTCTTTTGATTTGTATCTATGTTAAGATTTAATTTTTCTAAGTATTCTTTACTAGGACTTACTTTAATTCTTCCTATTATTTGTTCAAGTAGTAAGATATAATGTTTATCTTTATTATTCATTTGTTTTTATTCTCCTTTTATTTTATCTCCTTGGTAAATATTATTTTTGCTCATTAATTTATCAATTTCATTTAAAATAGTGAATTTTTTTATTAACCAAGTTGGTTCTATTATATTGTTTTTGTCAGGATCAGCGGTTAGGCGATGAATGACAATTTCTTTATTTAGATATTCTAATTGTTTTACTACAATATTGACATATTCTTCTTTGCTTAAAATTTTAAATTTATTTTTAGCATAGTATTTTTCTAATGGTGTATCTTTTAGTACTTCTAGCATATGAATTTTAATACCATCTATATTTAATTTGTTTAAATATTTAACAGTTTCTATCATCATTTCTTCAGTTTCGTAAGGAAGTCCATTAATTATGTGAACGACGACATTGATGTTTCTTCTCTTTAGTTTTTTTACCATATCTGTAAAATCCTTTAGAGTAGAACATCTATTTATTAATTTGCTTGTCTTTTCATGGATTGTTTGGAGTCCTAATTCAACTATTAAAAAAGTTCTTTTGTTAATATCTTCTAAATAGTCAAGACATTCATCTGTTATACTATCACTTCTAGTAGCGATAGATAGGCCAATACAATCTTCTCTTTCTATAAATGGTTCAAAGCACTCTCTTAATCTTTTTAAGGGTGCATAAGTATTGGTATTAGCTTGAAAGTAAGCGATAAATTTAGCGTCAGGCCACTTTCTTTGCATTGTTTTCTTTCCTTTTTCAAATTGTTCTATTAGACTATCTTTGGGATTACCTCCAAATTCGCCGCTTCCTAATTTTGAGCAGTAGATACAACCACCAAACCCGACTGTTCCATCAATATTAGGACAAGTAAAGTTGGCATTAAGACTTACTTTGCATACTTTAGCATTAAATTTATTCTTATAATAATAGGTTAAAGTATGGTATCTTTTGTTATCAAGGCTATATTCAAATTTATTTTCCATATTCAACTCCTAAAATTTGTAAATACTTGGCAAGTTTATATTCTTTAGCAAAAATCATGCTTAGTTTTCTTGGGGTTCTATTTTTTTCTATGTTACTTAAGAAAAATAGAATGAGAGTTTTAGAATTAATTTTCCTAGTTAAGTTTTTTATACTTTTTCTTGTTTTTGCATCTAATATTTCTTCTTTTTGTACTTTTTCATTTAAAGATTTGATAAAACTTTTAAAACTATATATTTTACTTTCATCTAGTTTAAATATTTTCCCAAGTTGTTCGATGGATGATAAGAAACTTTTTTCACTATTGTCTAGTAATATTTTATTATTATTTAAATAATATTTGGAAATAGAGTTTTTTTTGAAAGTGAACTTATTACCATCTAATTTCTTAAAAGCTTTTAAAGTATCATTATATCCAAATTTTATATTTGTTCTAGCAGCTTCTTCGTCAAAATTTAAGAAGAATGAAATATGATTTTTAGGTTTAATTGTTATACTGTTTATTTTTTTAGTTGGTTTCTTTTTAAAACCAGGAGATTCTAAGTCTACAATTATTAAAAATTCTGCGCCTAGTTCTATTGCTAATTCAATAGGTAAATTATCATAATAGCCACCATCTATATATTTATTACCATCTATTTCTTTCATTTTAAAAGCAGGATAACAAGTAGCGGATGCCATTAAGTAATCTATTAATTTTTCGCTTGGTATTTTATTCTTAGATAAAATTAGTGGTTTTTTTGTTGTGAAATTATAAGTAATAAGACCAAAGTCTATTTTGCTATTGTAGAATTTTCTTTTATTAACACTGTTATTGATAATAGTTTCTATTTTTTTTATATCCATACCACCATTTTTAATAAACTTACCTCCAAATAGTTTAACAATATCGATGCTTTTATTAGATTTTGGTAGTTCATTAAATAGATACTCTAAGTTTAGTTTTTGCCAAATTCGTTTAGCTTTAAAGTATGAGTTTTCACACATTAAAACACCATTTAAGGCGCCGATTGAAGTTCCTGTTACAATATCATATTTAATATGGAGGCATCTTAAGGCTTTCCAAACACCAAGTTGGTAGCTTCCTTTTGCCCCTCCTCCTGATAAGACAATTGCTGTTTTCAAATATATCACCAAATATAGTATACCACGTTTTTAATTTATGGTATAATTTTTATAAATAGTAGTAGGAGATGATAGTTTGGATAATGGTATGATTTCAAAGAATGATTTAAGAGATAAATATGTTTTTTTTGATATAGATGGAACTTTGGCAGCTTATCGTTTTAATAATCATGTTGGAGAGCCGGTAGTGACTGATAATGGTATGAATATTAGTGATTTAAGTGATGGCATATTTTTGAAAAGAGAACCTTCTAAATTTATGCAGAAAGTTGTTTTAGATATAAAAGATGTTGCTAGAGAAATTATATGCCTTAGTTATTGTGTAAGTGATAGAGAAAGAGTTGATAAGAATTTATGGTTAGACAAATATTATCCAATGATTAAAAGAAGGTTTTTGATAGATTTGGATAAAAATAAAGCGGAAACTATTTTAAAATATTGTAGTGATAACAATATTTTATTAGATGATGTTGTATTTATAGATGATGTTCTTGATTATTTGAGGGAAGCGGAACGTCTTGGTATTAAATCATATCATATAAGTAGTTTTTTGGATTATTTTATGTAGTGATGAAAGGTAGTGGTAAGATATTTATGAAAAAAAGAAAATTAAAGTTAAAAAGTAGTGCTAGAAAACCGTTAATTATAGTAAGTGCAGTTATTTTAGTTATAATAATTATAATCTGTTTCTATTTTAATAGAGTGGGTGAGCTTAAAAGTTTAGGTTATAGTGAGAAAGCAGCGAATAGTATAATATTTAAGTTTAAGTATTCTTATATTATGGGTCTTCCTTTTAATAAGACTTTAAATGCAGCTTTTGAAAGTGATGATTATATAGAAGACAATCTTGATAATTATTCTAAGATTGATTATGGTGAAGGAAAACATTTAATTAGTAACATAAATAAGTTACTTGATAATGGTTATAGTAATAATGAAGTTTCTTTAATTATTTCAAGGGGTGATGATGAATCTGTTAGTGAGTTTGCAAAACGTGATAAAGTTAAATATATTGAAGAATTTTTAGCGGTTGATTATGCCAAACTTGAAAATTATGATAGATATTTAGCTTATAAAGAAAAAGAAAATGATGATGCAGAGACTACGGTTTTATATGTAAATATGGACTTTGATAAAGAAGATTATGTTGATCCTTTAGTAATTGATGAGTTCGATGATTATGTTTTGGTAAATAAGCATAGACAACTTAGTAGTGAATATGTTCCTGATGATTTAGTTACTATTGATGAAGAGTATGTAAAAGCAGATGGGGAAATTGAAATAGAAAGAAATGTGGCTAAAGCTTTTTATGATATGGCAGAAGCTGCTAGTAAAGAAGGTCTTGAGTTAATGGTTAGTTCTGGTTATAGAAGTTATGAAGATCAAGAAGAGATTACTAATACATATTTAGAGCTTTATGGACAAAAATATGTTGATAATTATGTGGCGAAACCTGGTTTTTCTGAACATCAGACAGCGATGAGTTTAGATATTGCTAGTAAATCTGTTAATACTTTTGTGGAAAGTGATGAATATAATTGGATGATGGATAATGCTTATAAGTATGGATTTATATTAAGATATCCTAAGAGTAAAGAAGATATTACAGGTTATAAATGTGAAGCTTGGCATTATAGATATGTAGGTAAAAAGATTGCTAAATATATAAAAGAGAATAATATTACTTATGATGAGTATTATGTTATGTTTTTAGATGATTAGTAATTGTTAACTAATGAAAAATATGTTAATATATAGATAATAAAAATAGGAAGAAAGAAGGTAAAAAGCATGAGAAAACTATGTTTACAATATGTTACTTGGGGGGCAGTTTACTTGCAGATTAAGTAATAAAATTACTTTCTTTCATAGTGTAAGAAGAATAGAGTAAGAGATTATTCTATTCTTTTTTACGTGTAATAATGGAAGGAGTAAGATATTTATGGAGAAAAAGAAAAATAAGAAAGCAACAGTAATAATTATAAGCATATTTATAGTATTAATACTTGCAATACTAATAAGTTATGCTTATTTTACTACAGAGTTAAATGGAACAGACCAAATCGTTAAAGTAGGAGAATTAGAGTTAGTACTAGATGAGACAAGTGAAGGGATAAGTTTAGATAATGCCATAGGTATAAGTGATAGTGAAGGATTATCGTTAGAAGGTTCATCTTTTAAATTAATAAATAATGGAAGTAAAGCGGTAGACTATACAATTTATTTAGATGATAATACTATAGAAGAAACTGATATTAGAATAGATGATAAGTATCTAAAGTATAATCTAGTTAGGAATGGAGAAAGCAGTGGAGCGATGCTTTTAACATCAATTGGTTCTAATCCTAATAGAATATTAGACTCTGGAACTATAGAAGGTAAAAGTACAAATGAATATAGTTTAAGTTTATGGATAACTGATGAAGTAGATGGAAATTACTCAGGACAGGTATTTAGTGGAAAGTTAAGAGTAGAAGTTTCACAAGATAAACCTGAAGGAGTAGATGTTTTAATTGATAAAGCAAACGATCCTAGTAATAATGATTATAATAGTAGTAGTTTAGAAGAGCAGAAGGAAATGTATGTGTTTAATCATAGTGAGACTTATCAAACAGTAGCTTTAACTGATTATCGTTATATAGGAAACAATCCTAATAACTATGTTATATTTAATGATGAAGTATGGAGAATAATTGGTGTATTTCCTGTAGTTAATGCTAAAGGAGAGACAGAAAATAGAATAAAAATTATAAGAGATGAGTCTATTGGAGGATATTCTTGGGATAATAAAGATATAAGTACGGGAGCGGAAGAGAATGCTGGAAAAAACGATTGGTCAGATGCTAGACTTATGAAGTTGTTAAACAGTGGTTATGAAAATGAAGAGGTCGGAGGAAGTTTATACTATAATAGAGGTAGTGGTACTTGTTATAGTGGTTCAAATAATGCAACTGTTAGTTGTGATTTTAGTGAAAGCGGTTTAAGTGAAGAAGCGAAGAGTATGACTAGTAAAGTAGTTTGGTATTTAGGTGGTAAAGATAATAGGACTACTAGTAATACAGGTGAAGATGACTATATTCAAGAGCGAAGCAATCAAGTTACAAATACAAGACCTTTATCATGGCTAGGGGAAGTTGGTTTAATTTATATAAGTGATTATACCTATACTTTTGCAAATGGTGTTAGTGATAGTTGTTACAATACCATAATGAGTTGTAATGTTTCTGAAGGACCAAAAAGTTGGTTTTATAAAAGAAATATTGGAAGATATACAATTGTTCATCGCTTAATTACTTCAAGAGATATTTATAATCTGCAAGGTCTTGGTAATATTTCTTTTGGAGGAGCTGCTGGAACTCATTATATTTATCCAACTCTTTATTTAAACAGTAATATTAAAATAACTAGTGGTGATGGAAGTAGTGATAATCCATATAGATTAGCAGTTTAATCTTGAATTTGAGTTATAGATAGCATGTTTATAACTCTTTTATTTTATCTTTTCATTCTTTTGTATTTGTGTTAAAATTAAAGAGAATAAAAGGATGGGTGAAGATTATGTATCCACTAGGTAAACAGTTTGAAATCGATGTTAGTAAAGCTAAGAGTGATGAGAAATGTATTTATAAAGGTAATCATTATCGCATTACTGTTTTATCTGAAAGATTAGTTAGACTTGAGTATAGTCCTAGTGGCGTTTTTGTTGATGTTCCAAGTCAATTTGTTATGAATCGTTCTTTTATGTTTCCTGAATATCAAACTAAACAAGATGCTAAGTTTTTAGAGATTACTACTAAGTATTTTCGTCTTACTTATGTTAAAGAAGCTCATTTTGCTGGTACTAAAGTAGATCCAATGAAAAATTTGAAAATAACTTTGTTTATGGGTGGACATGAAAATGATAGAGATTGGTATTATGGTCATCCTGAAGTTCGTAATCTTGGTGGTAATATGATTAGTGAGGATGTAAATACTCCTAAAGCTTTAAAGCGTGGACTTTATTCTCTTGAAGGCTTTGCAAGTATTGATGATAGTAATAGTCTTTTATTTAATTCTGATGGAACACTTGAGAACCGAGAAAAAGGTAGTTTAGATATTTATGTTTTTATGTATAAAAATGATTTTGATCTTGCTATGAAGGACTATTTTCGTCTTACTGGGAATCCTGAGTTGATTCCTCGTTATGCTTTAGGTAATTGGTGGAGTCGTAATATTACTTATGATGAGAATAGTCTTAAAGAGTTAGTAACTGATTTTGAAAGACGTAATGTACCTTTGGCAGTATTTCTTTTAGATAAGGATTGGCATTATCGTGATGTTGGAAAAAATAAAGATTTGCATACTGGGTTTACTTTTAATAAAGAGCTATTTCCTAATCCAAGTGAAATATCTAAATTTTTACATAGTCATAATATAAGATTTGGACTTGAGATAGATCCTAGTGAGGGTATTTATCCTCATGAGACTTATTATGCTCAAGCTTGTTCTTATCTTGGTATTAATGGTGACAAAATAATTGTTTTTGATCCTTTAAATCCTAAATTATTAGATGTGTATTTTAAACTTTTCTTACATCCTTTGGAAGCTTTAGGAGTAGACTTTTTCTGGCATGATTATAAAGGGGATAATAATGCTTTAAAGTTACTTGCTTATAATCATTTCAATTATAAAGATATTGGTAGAAATCCTGCTAAGAGGAGTATTATGTTAAGCCGTAGTGGTATATATGCTGTTCATCGTTATCCTATTCTTTATGCTGGTAATACAGAAGTATCTTGGGAAGGATTAAAAGAAATATCTTCTAGTATGATGGCTGCTGCTAATATAGGTGTTTCTTTTTGGAGTCATGATGTTGGAGGTAATCATGGTGGTATTGAAGAGAGTGAACTTTATATTAGATATGTAGAGCTTGGTACTTTTAGTTCAATTCTTAGATTCCATGCAGCGAGGGGACATTATTATAAAAGAGAGCCTTGGCGTTGGGATATTAAAACGGAAACCATTGTCAATGATTATTTAAGGCTTAGACATAGATTAATTCCTTATTTATATACTGAGAGTTATAACTATTATAAGAATGCTAAGATGTTGATAGAGCCTTTCTACTATAAATACAAATGGGTAATAGATGATAATAATTATAGATATCAATATTTTTTAGGTAGTGAATTACTTGTTTGTCCTATTTTAACTAGAAAAGATACAGTTATGAATAGAACTATTCATAGATTTTATATACCTGAAGGTGTTTGGTATGATTTTAAAACTGGTAAAAAGTTTCCTGGTAATAAGAAGTATGTATCGTTCTATAAAGAAGAAGATTATCCTGTTTTTGCAAAAGCTGGTTCTGTTATACCTCTTTCAAATAGAAGTGATGTTAATAATGTAGGACTTCCTTTGGATATGGAGATTCATATTTTCCCTGGAGTTTCTAATACTTATACACTCTATGAAGATGATGGACTTACTTCTTTGTATAAAGAAGGATATTATTTGAAAACTGATATTGATTATAACTATATGCAGAATAATTATACGGTTATTATTAGATCAGTTGAAGGAAAAAGTGGTATTGTTCCAATGAGACGTAATTATAAATTTAGATTTAGAAATACTAAGATGGCTAATGATGTTACTGCCCATTATAATGATCAACAAATTAAGATTGAAGCGATGTATATAGAAGAGAATGATTTTGTAGTTGAAGTTAATAATGTTAATACAATTGGTCAGTTAACTATAAATTGTAAAGGTAAAGATATTGAAATAGATGCTGTTAGACTTATTAATGAAGATATTGATAGTATCTTGATGGATTTACAAATTAGTACTTATCTAAAGGAGAAGCTTGCTGATATTGCGTTTGGCTCTCTGCCTATTAAAAAGAAGAGGATTGCTATTAGGAAACTTAGAAAAGATGGTTTATCTAAGGAGCATATGAAATTATTCTTAAAACTTATGGAATATATAGAAACAGTATAATATAGTATAAAAATTCACTTCATTGTTGATGTGAATTTTTACTTTTTTAGATTGGTAAAAACTAGTATTCTTTGTTTTTCTATGATAAAATACATTTGAAGGACGGTGGTTTAGTTGAAGGCAATGGTTACGGGGGCAAGCAGTGGTATAGGAAGAGATATTGCTATTAATCTTGCTAAACGTGGGTTTGATTTAATACTTGTTGGTAGAGATAAAGAAGCTTTAGAAGAAGTTAAGGGTACTATTAATAATAAAGTTAAAGTTAAAATAATAGTTGTTGATCTTTCTAATTTACAAAAGGTTAAAGAACTTTATGTTCTAACTAAGAATGATGATATTGATTTACTTGTTAATAATGCTGGGTTTGGCGTGTTTGGAGAGTTTATAAGTACTGATATAAATGCTGAACTTAATATGCTTGATGTTAATATTAGGGCAGTTCATATGCTTACTAAGTTTTATTTAAAAGATATGGTTAAGAAAGATAAGGGAATTATTCTTAATGTTGCAAGTTCTGCTTCATTTATGGCAGGGCCTTTACTTAGTAGTTATTATGCTTCTAAAAGTTATGTTTATCGTCTTAGTTTAGCACTTAATGAAGAATTAAGAAGAAGAAAAAGTAAAGTCCAAATTTCTGTCCTTTGTCCTGGGCCTGTTGATACTAAATTTAATGATAGAGCTGGAGTTAGTTTTAGCGTGAAAGCTCTTAGTAGTAGTTATGTAGCGGAATATGCGTTAACTGAATTATTTTCAGGTAAAACAGTTATTATTCCAGGCTTTAAAATGAAGTTAGTAAAGTTTGGAGTAAGATTTTTACCGGATAAGTTTGTAGCAAAACTTGCTTATAATATTCAAAAAAAGAAGGTAAAATGATATGGATGCAGTGGTTTGGGTTGATAATTTAATGTTAGGTCCTTTTACAAAGTTTAAAATAGAAATACCACTTAATTCTATGGTGATTATTACTGGTTCTAATAATAGTGGAAAAAGTTTGTTACTTAAAGTACTTGCAGGATTAGTTAATGTTAAAAATAAAGCTGTTTATAATAAAGAGATAATAAAGAGTGACAATGATATTGCTTATTTCAAGTCTACCATTTTTAATTTCGATACTGTTATTAAAGTTTTAAGGTATCCATTAGAGTGTTTGGGTTTAGATGATGATAAGATTTTAGTTTTAGTTAAAGATATTGCTAAAGATTTAAAGATAACAAAATTGCTTGATAGTAAAGTTAAAGATCTTAGTAATTATGAAAGAACAAGAGTAGGACTTGCTAGTGTTCTTATTAGTAATCCTAAACTATTATTTTTAGATGATCCTTGTCTTTATTTATCTCCATTAGAAAAAGAAGAATTTATGGGAATTTTAGAGCGTTTGAGGTCTAGAGGTATGACTATTGTTATTTCTTGCTCTAGTTTAGAAGAAGTTGTTTATACTATTAATAGTACTTTATATGTTCTTGATAAAGGAACTATTGTTAGTAGTGGAGATATGTTGGAAGTTTTAAGTAATGATAGTCTTCTAAATAAAGTAGGTTTAGAACTTCCTTTTATGGTAGATTTATCTGTTAAGCTAAAATATTATAATCTTGTGTCTAAAATAAATATGAGTCCTTTGGGGATGGTGATGAGTTTATGGAAATAAAGTTTTCTCACGTAAATAGTAAAAGATTTACAGATTTGTCTTTTATTATACCTAAAGGAGAAGTAGTTGGTATATATGGTGATAATGGGGATAAATTGTTGAAACTTATTTCTCTTGATGAAGATTCTAGGGGAATAATATACTTTAATAAGATTAGAAAGTTAAGACGTAATTACTATCTTTTCAAAAACGATATTGTCTTAATTGAAAGAGATTTTGTTAATTTATTTAATGTTGATAATATTTATGAGTATTTTATTTGTTATATTAGATATAAAAAAATAGAACTTAATGATGTTGATGATAAAATAAAAGGTGCTTTAAAGATTGTTGGTTTGAAATCAGATATTTTAGAAAGACGAATCTCTACTTTAACTTTTAGTGAGGTTAAATTATTACAACTTGCCCTTGCTTTTCTTTCTAATCCTAAAGTGATCCTTTTAGATGAACCTTTTAGAGGCTTTGATTTAAATAATAGGAAAAAGATTGTGAGAATTATTAATAGACTTAAAGATAAGTTTTTAAAGACAATAGTTATTTATAGTAGTAATCCTAATTATTTATATCAGTATACAAACTATTTAATTGTTCTTTATGATAATAAAGTTGTGGCGGAAGGAAAAACTAGTGATGTGTTTTTTGATAGTGATGTGTTTTCTTTATATAAGATTAGAAGGCCAGATATTGTTGATTTTATTTTGTTAGTTAAAGATAAGAAGAATGTTAAATTACCAAGAAGGATTGATGTTAAAGACTTAATTAAAGATATTTATTGGAATGTGAAGTGATTAGATGCGTTATTTAATTAGATTTAGTTATGATGGTACTAATTTTAAAGGATATCAAAGACAGGATGGTTATAGGACAATTCAAAGTGAATTAGAAGCGGCAGCGACAAAAATTAATGATGGAAAAAAAGTGATGGTCCATGCTGCAGGGCGAACTGATAGGGGAGTACATGCAGTTGATCAAGTTGCTCATCTTGATATAGACGTTTCTATTACACCTTATAAATTAAAAAGAGCGATGAATAGTAATTTAAGTGATGAGATTCATATAAATTCTGTTAGTATTGTTCCTAATGATTATTTCGTTAGGCATCATGTTGTAAAAAAAGAATATCATTATTATATAAATATGGGAGAGTTTAACCCAATGATGAGAAATTATATTTATCAACATTGTTATCCGCTTAATGTTCCTAAAATGGAGAAAGCAATACAGTATTTTAAAGGTGAACATGACTTTAGGGCTTTTGTTACAGAGAATAATGTGAAAGAAAATTGTGTTAGAACTATTTATGATGTATCAATTAATGAATGTGACAGTGTTTTAGATATTAAGTTTGTAGGTAATGGTTTTTTAAGATACCAGGTTAGAAATATGGTTGGAGCTTTGCTTAAAGTTGGGACTTCTAGGATTGAGTCTAAAGAAGTTAAAGAGATTCTTGAAAGTAAAGTAAGAGGAAAGAATGGAGCGACAGCGAAGTCCTGTGGTTTATATCTTGTTAAAACAACTTTGGAGGATGATCTATGATAGGTGTATTTGATTCAGGAATTGGTGGTGTTTCTGTATTAAGAGAGATGATTAAATTAATCCCTAAGGGTCATTTCATTTATTATAGTGATTCACTTCATAATCCCTATGGTGATAAAAACCCTGATGAAATATATAGTTTTGTCAAAAAGATAGTAACTTATTTCTTAGAAAGAGGAGTTGTTGCTATTGTTATTGCTTGTAATACAGCTAGTGCTGTTTGTGTTAAGAAATTAAGGGAAGAATATCCTGATGTTTTATTTATTGCAATAGAGCCCGCTTATAAGATGGTACATGATTATAATCCTAAAGGTGAAACTTTAGTTATGGCTACTAAGGGAACAATCGAAAGCGAAAAGTTTTTAGCTTTATATCATAAATATGATAATAATAAAACAACACTTATTCCTTGTAGTGGTTTAGCAGATTTAGTTGAAGAAGGTAATATGGAAAAAATAGATCAATATTTAGAAAAACACCTTAATAAATATAAAGGTGTTTCTAATGTTGTTTTAGGATGTACGCATTATCCTTTGATTAAAGATAATATCAGAAAAGTCTTAGGTAATGTTAATTTTTTTGATGGCTCAGTAGGTGTTAGTAAAGAGCTTCTTAGACAGTTAAATTTACGAAAGATAGATTTTACTGATGATAAATTAAAGATAGAGTTTATTGATTCTTCAGAAATTTCTGCTAAAGAAGAACGATTCAATAAGTTATTGGATCAATAATATTATTTGACTTGTAATGCTTTTTTTGATATAGTTTATTTAGATTTTCGTTGAAGTCTAATAGTAGAAATATAATTATTTTAAGAGACTTAGTGGTTGGTGTAAACTAAGATGTTTATATTTTGAAGTTACATAGATGGAGAAAAGCGTGACTTAAGCGTTAATTAGAATGAAGTGCATAGTTTCTATGAAATAAGGTGGTACCACGGGTTAGCTCGTCCTTAGTTTGTAGGAGCTTTTTATTTTTAAGGGAGGATTAAAATGACATTATATGAAGAATTAAAATGGAGAGGACTGGTTAAAGATATATCTAGTCCTGAACTTGTTGATAAACTAAATAAAGGAGGTCTTACTTTTTATATTGGAACTGATCCTACTGCAGATAGTTTGCATATTGGACATTTTTCATCGTTCTTAATTGCAAGACGTTTGAAAGAAGCAGGACACCATCCTATCCTTTTAGTTGGTGGAGCGACTGGTCTTATTGGAGATCCTCGCCCTACTAGTGAAAGGCCTATGATATGTAAGGAAGAGTTAAATCATAATTTTCTTTGTTTAAAGGAACAAGCAGAAAGAATATTTGCAAGAGGTGATAAAGACTTTAGAGTTGTTAATAACTTTGATTGGCTTAAAGATATTAATGTAATAGATTTCTTAAGAGATTATGGTAAATATTTTAATATTAATTATATGCTTGATAAAGATATTGTTAGAAGAAGACTTGATAGTGGAATTACTTATGCTGAGTTTTCTTATATGATTTTACAAGCTTTAGATTATTTACATTTAAATAGGGAATTTGGTTGTACTTTACAAGTAGCAGGACAAGACCAATGGGGTAATATTACTGCAGGTATAGACTTAATACGTAAAAAAACAGGAGAAGAAGTTTATGCTTTCACAATGCCACTTTTAACTAAGTCTGATGGAACTAAATTTGGTAAAAGTGAAGGTGGAGCGATTTGGTTAGATAAGGAAAAAACTACACCATATGAAATGTATCAATTTTTGATTAATGCTGAAGATTCTAAAGTAATTGATTATTTAAAATTCTTAACATTTTTAAGTAAAGAAGAAATAGAAAAAATAGAAAAAGAACATTTAGAATGTCCTGAAAAGCGTCTTGCTCATAAGACTTTAGTTCGTGAAGTTATTACTTTTATTCATGGGGAAGAATCTTATAAGGAAGCTTTAAATATTAGTGAATCGTTATTTAGTGGTGATATTAAGAAACTTACTGGTAAAGAGATAGAAATGGCTTTTAAAGGTCTTGATAAAATTACTATTAATGAAGATATGGACATAGTAGATTTTCTTGTTAATACAGGTATTTGTAGTAGTAAAAGAGAAGCTCGTGAATTTGTTAATAATAATAGTATTACTATTAATGGAGAAAGGATTAATACGATAGATTTCATGATAGATAAAAGTGTTGCTATCCAAGATAAATATTTGGTAGTAAGACGTGGTAAGAAAAAATATTTTATTGTATGCTTTGGAGGTAATGATGAAAAAAAATAAAAAGGAAATAAAGAAAGAACAGAAGAAAGTTCTTAAATTGTTAAAAATTATTATAGGTTTATGTATTGCTATTATTGTTATTGAACTAGGTTATATTGGTTTATCTTATTATAATAGAAATAAATCTATTATTTATACAGATACTTTAAATAGCTTTAAAAAAGTAGAGGATGGATACTTAGTTGTAGGTAATAGTGATTTTAAGAAAAGTGATTTTAATTCTTATCAAAAAGATTATAACAAAGCTAAATTTGCTAAATATAATGATGACTTTGAAGTTGAGTTTGAGAGTGCTTATACTAAAGGATATGGTTCTTTCTTCAATGATGTTGTTTCTTATGATGGTGGCTATATTGCTGTCGGTGGGGCTCAATATGATGAACAACAAATCGAAGATAATGCTACAGATGGTTTAATTGTGTTATATGATAAAGAAGGTAAACAAGTAGATACAAAGACTGTACAAATAGCAGGAGATACTACTTTTACTAAGGTTTTATTAGTTGATGATGGATTTATTGTAATTGGTCAAAGTATATTACAGAATATGGTTATTGGTAATAATCCTGATGGTGGAGCGTTAATGATTAAATATAATTTTGATTTAGAAGAACAGTGGCGTGCTAATCATGGAGGTAGTAAGTCTGCTATTTTCAACGATGCTTTTATAGATGGAGATTATATTTATTTAGTTGGTAAAGATGCCACTCGTTATGGTATGATTGCTAAATATACTCTTTCTGGTGAACAAGTATTTGTTAAGACTTATGAATATACTGATACTGTTGGTTTCAGTTCTATTGTTAAAGTAGGAGATAATTTTTTTGTAGCAGGTTCTAAGACTATTAATATTGATGCTAAAGATGCAGATAAAATTACAGAAGCTTTGGTATTGAAATATGATGGTGATGGTAATGTAGTAGATGAGGTTACATTTGCAAGAAATGATGCAGCTAGATTTAATAAAATTGTTAGCGATGGAGATAATTTAGTTGTAGTAGGGCATACTTATAAAGTTGATGAAGAAAAGTCTACTGATAAATATAATTTCTTAGATTATCGTGGCCTTATTGTTAAGTATGATAGTAATTTAGAAGAGATATCTAGCAATAAAGAAAATGGTACAGGTGTTGATTATTTTAGTGATGTAATGGTTATGGATGATGGTTATTTGGTAGGTGGATCTTCTTCTTCAAAAGAACTTGGTAGTAATAATAAGGATTATCGTACTTATTTCTTGAAATATAATAAAGATTTGGAAAGAGAATTTTATAAGTAATGCTTTATGTAGTTAAAAGCTTTAAGGAGGATAAAGATACAAATGGTAAAGGTAATCCTCCTTTGAGTGAAGAAGGAGTACAGCATGGTAAAAAATTAAAGTTAAGAAATAATGTGATTAATTTTGATATGTGTTATACATCATATTTATTAAAAGACTTTAGTAGTGCTCTTATTCTTGTTGGTGATAAATTAATAGTGGAAAGAAATCATATTTTAGATGATGAAAGAAAAGAAGAGATTATTAGCCTTATTAAATCTCTTCCTTTAGATAAATCAATTTTAATTGTGGCAAGTGATAGTGTTATTTCTATTATTAAAGATAATTTTGATTGTATGGAGTTAAAGTAGAAGAGTAAAAAAACTGCAGTGATGCAGTTTTTTATAGGCTTGTTAATGATACATCATCTAGATCTAGTGATTGATTGCCATTTGCATTTACTATGAATTCTATTCTAATTCCTGTAGTTCCAGCTGGAGCTTGTGCTGTAATTAATCTATAATATGCAAAATCACGGTTACTATTAGTCATATCTTGATCTCTTACTATAATATTACCACCAAGAATATCGCCAGAATTAGTTATAAATATAACATTAGCATTAAGTGATACTTGTGCTCCTTCTGCTCTTGCAAAGAAACTTAATTCATAAAAACAATCAGGTTCTATATTGTTTATTACTTGTGATAGAGTTGCATCATCTTCTATGTTAACAGACCAATTTCCTGAATGAACTCTTCCTTGACTCTCTTCTGATATTATACTATCAGGGTTAGCGAATAACCATCCGGTAGGTTTATCATCAATAATGCTTTCCATACCACCATTTACTACTAGTTCTCCTCTAGATATGTAAGAACATGTACAGTCTCCAGTTGGACCCGTAGGTCCTTGTATACCAGTTGCTCCTGTTGGACCTGTAGGACCTGGACAGTTTTTGGCTAGACATTTAACAACTTCGCAAAGGCAGTTATCTTTGTTGTCTTTACAATTTTTGTTATCATTATAAAAAATCATATTTACCTTCTTTGCTATATGTTATGTAGCATAAAAATTGTTAAATAATTAATGTGTTTATAGTTTTAAAATAAAAAAATCAAGAACTTGTTCAGCCCTTGATTTTTTTAATTTTCTATTTGTTATAGAATTCAACGATTAATGATTCATTGATATCCATATTAAGCTCATTTCTTTCAGGATATCTTACATAAGTACCTTCTTTTTTATTTTCATCAAAAGTTACATAGCTGGCACGTTTATTAACTTTTTCTAAAGCTTCGTTAGCAGCTTTATGATCTTTAGAATTCTCTTTTAAAGCGATAACACTTCCTGGTTTAACTCTGTATGATGGAATATCTACTTTCTTACCATTTACAGTAATGTGTCCATGGTTTACAAGCTGTCTTGCTCCACGACGAGTAGTTGCAAATCCCATACGATATACTAAGTTATCTAAACGAGACTCTAATAAAATTAGGAAGTTAGTACCATGTACTCCTGGCATTTTAGCAGCTTCATTAAAAGTCTTTCTAAATTGCTTTTCATTAACACCATACATAAAACGTAATTTTTGTTTTTCTTTTAATTGTGTGCCATAATCACTTGGTTTACCATGTCTAGCATTTCCATGTTGTCCTGGTCCATATGGTCTTTTTGCAAGTTCTTTACCTGTTTCAGTTAATGAAAAACCAACGCGTCTTGACTGTTTATAACTTGGTCCTGTATATCTTGCCATAGTTTTCTCCTTTCTTTATATTTGCATTTTCTTGATTTTTGTTTTCACCATTTATTCAGGGAGTATTTCTTTCACCTTACAGCACAAAAGTTACTATAATCTTAGAAAACACATTGAATAAAGTAAAACATTGCTGTTTCAAGTAAATATGCTCTAATATCATATTATGAATTGGTATGTTTTGTCAAGCTTATTATTAAAAAAAACTATCTTTTTCTAGTAGCATAAAATGTTAGTTTATGTTATGATGTTATAGTAGAGGTGATAGTAATGGAACATACACTTTTGTATATAATATGTGTAATCATTGTAATTTTAATTTTAGTAATTGCTATTATCACTATTTTAAAAAGAAAACAAAAGAAGTATTATCAAAATATATATGATAGTTTGGAAAGAGAAAAAAACTTGATAGGTAGTACTCCTGTATTGTTAGAACTTTCTAAGCTTGAACCTATTATTAAAAATGAGAAAATGGAAGAGAAGTATCAAAAATGGGAAGATAGGTTTGATACTATTAAAAATGTAGATATTCCAAGAATAGATGATATGCTTATAGAATTGGATACTCTTTTAGATAAAAAAGAGTATAAGACTGCTAAATTTAGAATTGCAAAATGTGAAATGGAAGTTTATAAAGTTAGAGAACAAGCTGATGATTTACTTGATCAAATTAAAGAGATAACTTTAAGTGAAGAGAAGTATCGTAGTATTATTAGTAAACTTAAGACTAAGTATAGGGCTTTAAATAAAGAGTATAATGATCATAAAAATTTGTATGAAGAGATGGCTGAAGCAATAGAATTACAGCTTGAAAATATTGAGAAAAGATTTTTAGAGTTTGAGAAAGCTATGGATGAAAATATGTATAGCGAGGTTGTTCATATCGTTAAAGCTTTAGATACAATGATTGATCATATGGAGATAGTTGTTTCAGAAGTTCCTGACTTAATGCTTATGTGTAAACAGCTTATTCCTAAGAGAATTAAAGAGATTGAAGATACAGGTAAGGATATGACTGAGAAAGGTTATCCAATTGAATATCTTAATCTTGATTATAATCTAGAAGAATCTCGTAAAAATGTAGGTACTATTTTAGATAGAATAAAAGTTTTAAACCTTGAAGATTGTATGTTTGAACTTAAAACTATACTTGATTATTTAGATAGTATATTTGTTGATTTTGAGAAAGAGAGACTTTCTCGGAAAGTATATGATGAGGGTATTAGAGATTTTGGTAAAAAATTAAAGAAAACAGAAAGAATAGTTACAAATATTTATGAGCAGTTAGATGATATTAAGAATATGTATGATCTTAATGAAGAGGATGTTAATATTATAAATGAAGTTAATAAAGATTTAACTGCTATTAAAGATGAATATAAAAATATATTAGATAGAGTTAAGAATAAAGCAACTCCGTATTCTTTAGTTACTAAGGAAGTTGATGATTTAACACTAAAACTTAAACAGACTGAATCTACATTAGATGTTGCGCTTAAAAGCCTTGGTAATATGTATGAAGATGAGCAAAGAGCTAGGGAGCAGCTTGAAGAGATTGATAAATTGTTAAAAGAATGTAAAGAGAAGATGAGAACATTTAAACTACCTATAATTAGTGATAATTATTTTGTTGAACTTAATGAGGCAAATGAAGCTATAGAAGAGGTAGTTAAAGAGTTATCTCGTAAACCAATAGTTATTAAAACACTTAATACAAGGGTAGATACAGCTCGCGATTTGGTTTTAAAACTTTATAATACAACTCTAAGTATGATAGATAAAGCTAAGTTGACAGAAACTTTAATTGTATATGGAAATAGATATAGATCTTTGCATGAAGATATTAATAATGGGCTTGATAGAGCTAGTTCTCTTTTCTTTAAAGGTAATTACGATAGTGCATTAAAACTTTGTGTTGATACTATAAAAATAGTTGATGATACTATAGAAGGAAAGATAAAAAATTATGATGCTTAGATTTAATCAGAATGGAAAGGGAACTTATGAATTTTTGACTATTGCGGTTACTTGCTTGGTACTTAGTGCTATTCTTTTGTTTATAGTTATTAATAATAGTCAAAAAGAAAAATATCAGGTATTTAGATATAATGCTAAAACTGTAGGTATTAATGCTGTTAATTATAATAATGAGACTAGTGAAGATGTTGTCTACTTATATGAGTTAATTAATAATAATTTGGTAACTAATATTAAAAATAATTTTTCTGGTAGTACTTATTGTGATATTTATGAGTCTAAAGTTGTTTTTGATAATGATGATAAAAATGTTACTTTAAGATGTGGGGAATATTTGATATACAATCAAGATGTTACAGCAGAAGATTATGATATTTATAAAGTTAGTGATTGGTCTTTTGATAAGCTTAGCGGTGATAATGTGGATACGATTGAAGTTTATGCACTTATCAAAAATGGTAAAAATCTTCTTGACGGGTATTATGAAGAAGAATTGTTTATTAAATTAGTTGCTGATAATTATGGCGATAAATATAGTAGTCTTAAAGATATTAAGAAAAATTATGATATAGATAAAAAAACAGCTTATAGGAAAAGGGTATTAGTTGATTAAATTAATATTCTTTTTTCCTTTTTTATGTTATAATTATAATGGAGTAAAGAAAGGTAGGTATGGAAACTATGAATAAAAATAATGAAAAAGATTTTTTTGATAGCCCTAGTATGGTTACCTTTATATTGATAGGATTATTAGTGGTACTTATAATTTTATCTCAGTCTTTTGCTATTCAAAGTCATATGGCGGCTTCTGATATCTTTAGGTCTATTATTAATCATAATAGTATTTATTTAATTAGTTTAATATATTTTATTTTAATTAGAATTAAGTTTGGTAAGAAATATTTTGATTATTTAAATTTAATTATGTTTATATTTTATTTGCTTACTACTTTTGCTAGTTTATTTACAATTTTTCAATCTTTTGGGTTTAGTTCTATTTTAAGTTTGGCATTTAATGTTTTAATTACACTTTATTTTGGTTATTCTTTCTTTACTAGTACAGTTATAGGTAAAGATTTAAAATTATCTGATAGTCCTTTGGCAGAGATTAATAATGGTCAATATTATTATTTATTAATCGGTATAATTGCTATTAGTTTGATTGTATCTTTGTTGTCTGTTAATAGTTTTGAAGATGTAGTTGTTTATTTGTTAGAGGCAATTTATCAATTTATGTTTGTTAGATATATTTATTTATATAAAGAGTATATTGAGAGAAAAGAAGAAAGTAATAATATTTCTAAAGATAAAGATGAATCTAAAGAAGAAAATATTACAAAAGTAGAAGAGGAGAAAGAAACAAAAAAAGATGATGATACTACTTTAAAGCCTAAAGAAGTAAAAAGAAGAGGAAGACCTAAAAAAAATAAAGATGAGGAGGCTTTGAAATGAAAGATTTATTTGATGAGATTGATGAAGAAAGACAAGATTTACCTAAATTAAAAAAAATAAGTAATGAAGTACAGAAAAAAAGAAATTATAATTTTTATCAACAGTTAGCAGTATGCTTGTTTATATTTTTATTTATTACAGGTGTTATTATTGGGAATTTATTTCCAGCTTGTAGTGAAACATCTGAGCTTTTTGCAACTTGTACAAAAACAGAATATAATTTATCTTTAACTTTGCTATTTTGGCTTGGTAGTTTTGTATTTTGTAGTATAATTTATGGTCTTGGTGAAGTAATTAGATTACTTAATATAATTGCTAGTAATACTAGTAGAAAGTAGGGTTTTATTATGAGTGAGAGAACAATTAGTAATTTTAAAGCTAAGGAGAAAGTAACAGAGTTAGGCTATAAGACAAGTTCATTAAAAAAAATTAGAATGGCTGGGGTTCTTTTGATTTTATCGGGGGCTATTTCTTTAGGTGGTAAAGCTGTACTTGGTGGTTCTGATAGTGTGGGTAGTCCAACACCTACTGTGGAGCAAACTGATGTTGTTAATATTAATATAGATGATTTAAAAACTTTAAATGTTGTTTTTGTTAATGATGGTATTGATGATGCTAAAATGAGTAATATTACAGGTTTTTTTCAAAAAAATGGTTTGAATTATGAGGTTAAGACTACTGACGAACTAAAAAATTATCCCATGGCTGGGGATGAAATTATAATGGCTTTTACAAATTATCAAGGTGATAAGTATAAAGTTATTACTAATCGTGATTCTGAAAATAAAGAAGCAGATTTATTAGCTGCAGTTTCTTTTACTAATTTAGGTAATAATGTTGTATTACAAGATGGTGTTTATGATGTTAATATTCCTAGTCCTACTTTAATACCATCAAATCTTGAGAATATTGTGGCAGGAAAGGATATTGCTAATGTTACGTTTGCTATACCAGAGGAACGTGAGATAGATGAGGCGTTTTCTAATGGTATTTTAAAATCTATAGCATATTATAGTGAGTTATCAAAAAATTTAAGTAATGATGATAAATCTTTACTTAGAGCAAGTAATTCTGATGATTATAAGACTATTTTGGATAATATAGGAAGTTATGCTGACAGTAATTATGATGTAGATTATAATTCTGTATATGTTAATAGTACTCTTGCTAATTATTTTGAAAATTCTAAAATTAATATAACAGGAATTGAAGCTGATTATACCTTTAAGTAAATATGATAAAAGACTTAGTAAAATTATATATATTTTGCTAAGTCTTATTTTTTTCGAAAGAATAAAGTTGAATTTATTTAATATTGGTAAAACTAATGATTGTTAGTTTTCATTTGTTATTTCTTCATTTGCTGTAGAATCCTCGTTGCTTTCTTCTTGGGATTCGTTGATGTTAGTTGTATTATCATTAGTATGGTTGCTATTTCTTGCTACTGTTATAGTTAAACTTTCAGTATTTTCTATTTTTTTGTTAGCTTTAATACTTTGGCTTATAACAATGTTATCATCTTCATCGTTAGTTTCTTTGTATTCTATTCTGTAAGAAATACCACTTTCATTTAATATGATTGTAGCTTCTTCTAGACTCATACCTGTAATATTAGGAACAATGACATGATTATCTAGGACTCCTACAGTTAAAGTAATAACTGCATTTTCATGAGTTTTAGAACCTGCTTTTTTGCTTTGTTCTATAACAATACCAACTTCATCTTGATTAGTTGTTTCAACTTCCTTCATTTCATAACTTAAATTGGCTGTGTCAAGTACTCTAGTTGCTTCTTCGTAAGAGTAGCCAATGACATTAGGTACTTCTATATTGTTTTCTAAATAGTAATTATATCCTAGAACACTGGCAACTATTAGTAATCCTATAGATAAAAGAATAAAGAATAAAAGAAGTATTTTAGTAAAGATGCTAGACTTTGGTTTATCATTAGTTTGTTTATATTTTGAAGTCTTTACTTTTTCTTTTTTTACTTTAGTTTTATTTTTTGTTTTTGTTTTATATTTTACTTTGTCTTTCTTTTTACTTTCTTTTTTATTATTTTGTTTGTTATTTTCTTCTAGAAAATAGTAACCGCAGTTTTTACAGAATTTGGCATCATCAGTGTTTTCTGTTTTACAATTTGGGCATATAATCATTTATTTCACCTCATCAATATTATACATCTATAATGTATTTCTTTCAAATGTGCTATAATTAATATTAGGAGATGATTACTTTGAAAGTATTAATTTTAAATGGTAGTCCTAGATTGCATAGCTGTACGGCTAGAGCATTGGAAGAAGTTAGTAAAACTCTTAATGAGGAAGGAATAGAAACGGAAACTATTGTTGCTGGTAATAAGGATATTAGAGGGTGTATAGCTTGTCATACTTGCTCTAAAAGTGGTAGGTGTGTTTTTGATGATATTGTTAATGATATTGCTTTAAAGTTTTAAAAAGCCGATGGTATTATTGTTGGCAGTCCAGTTTATTTTGCTGGCAGTAATGGTACAGTCTTGTCTTTATTAGATAGGTTATTCTATAGTACACATTTTGATAAGACTATTAAAGTAGGAGCATGTGTCTTATCATCTAGAAGTGCAGGTTCTGCTTCTGCAATGGATGAGATTAATAAATACTTTACTATTTCTGATATGCCTATTGTCTCTAGTAGTTACTTTAATGAAGTACATGGGTTTACTGCAAGTGATGTTGAAAAAAATAAAGAAGGGTTACAGCCTATGAGAAATTTAGGTAGGAATATGGCTTTTATGATTTAAGTGATTAGTCTAGGTAAAGAAAAGTGTGGACTACTTAAAGTAGAGAAAGGTGAGTTTACTAGTTTTAATGATGGATTAAGGTTAGTGTAGAATAAGTGTGGAGATTTTCCACCTAAAAATAAGACTTATAATTTA
>CAMMWS010000012.1:0-38471 GCA_946500695.1 uncultured Mycoplasmatota bacterium
ATTGGGACATTTTTGCAAGTTAACACTTAAGACATTATCACAAATTAATCATATACATAATAAAAAATGAAAGAAAAAGATAGACTTTTCTTTTTTCTTTTGCTATAATACTACCGAGTATTTAAAATGCTCCTTACCTAGAAATAGGTCTTATGTCCAGAAGGAGGTGTGTTTAATGACTAACTATGAAATTATGTTTATCGTTAAACCAGATTTAGAGGAGGCTACTATAAAAAAAGAAGCAGAATCTCTAAAAAAGGTTTTAACAGATGCTAAATGTAAAATTACTGAAGAGAAAGCTATGGGACAAAAAGAACTAGCATATGAAATTAAGAAATATAAAAATGGTTATTATTTCTTATATGTAGTAGAAGCTACTCATGAAGCAATTTCTGAATTTGATCGTCTAGCTCGTCTTAATGAAAACATTTTACGTCATTTAATCATTAGAGTAGATGATTAGGAAAAGAGGTACCTATGAATAAAGTATTTTTAATTGGTCGCTTAACTCGTGATCCTGAACTTCGTTATACAGGTAATAATACTGCAGTCGCTAGTTTTACTGTAGCAGTAAATAGAACTTATACTAATCAAGCAGGAGAACGAGAAGCCGACTTTATAAACGTTGTTGTATGGCGTAGACAAGCTGAAAGTGTTAAAAACTATCTATCACAAGGTAGTCAAGTAGCAGTAGAAGGGCGTCTTCAAGTTCGTAATTATGATGACCAAAATGGTCAAAGACGTTATGTTACTGAAGTAATCGCTGATAGTGTAGAATTTATTGGTTCAAGAAGAGATAATAATCAGTCTCAAGGAACAGGTAATTTCAACAACGGGCAAATATCCGCTCCATCTACTCCAGCAGAGCCTACTCCATATGATTTCAAAGAAGACTCATCATCAAATAATGGCACTGATATTTCAGACAATCCATATGCCGATTTTGGAGCAAGTATTGAAATAAATGATGATGAATTACCATTTTAAAAAGGAGGGAAAATTATGGCAATGTCTAAAGACTTTAAAGATCATAAAGAATTTGGTCGTCGTAAAAAGAAAGTATGCATAATGTGTACAGGTAAAGACGTTAACTATAAAGATGTAGATACTTTAAAAAGATATATAAATGATAGAGGTAAAATTGTTCCTCGTCGTGTAACAGGTAACTGTGCTCGTCATCAAAGACATATAGCAAGAGAAATAAAAAGAGCAAGAGCTATTGGTTTATTACCATTTACTAAGTAAATAGAATATCTATTTACTTTTTTCTTTAGATTTTACTTATTATTCAAAATAGTATATAATATTACCAAGGGATAAAAGGAGGATCTAATGAAATTAATAGAAAGAAAAAAAGAACTAAAACAAAAACTAAAGAGTGCTAAGACAGTCTTTATAATGGCCCATAAAGATTTAGATTTAGATGCCTTAGGTAGTTCTATAGGTCTTTATATTATCTTAGAAAAGTTAAATAAAAATTGCTTTTTAATAATAAATGACACTAAACATGAAGCAGGAGTTACTAAAGTTTTTCAAGAATTAGAAGGTTGTTTAAATATAATAAAAGCAGAAGAGGTAGAGAATAATCTCTATATCAGACAAAAGAAAAACTTACTGATTATATTAGATACAAATAAAGAAGAACTAGTTCAAGCAAGCGAAGCTATAAACTACTTTGATAAAGAGAATATTATTATTCTAGATCACCACGAATTAGGAGAATCATCAATAGATGCAGACCTTAGAATAATAGATAATGATATTTCTAGCACCTGTGAAATGATAACAAATCTAATAGAGACTTATAAAATAGAACTAGACCCTTATTATGCTACTCTTTTATTATCTGGAATAGTATTAGATACTAATAACTTTACTTTAAAAACCAATAGTGAAACATATTATGCTGCTTATTATTTAGCTAGTATGGGTGCGAGTACTAAAAAAGTTCAGTATCTTTTAAAACAAGATTTAAAAGAGTATATCGAAAGACAGAAAGTAATAACTAATGTTGATATATTAAATGAAAGAATTGCCATAGCCAAGGGTAGTCCTTATATGGTATATCGTAAAGAAGACTTAGCTAAAATAGCAGACACACTTCTTTTCTTCAATAATATAGAAGCTTCATTTGTTATTGCAAAATCAACATCTAAAACCATCGCTGTTAGTGGTAGGAGTTTAGGAAATTATAATATTTCTTCTATATTAACACCTTTAGGTGGTGGCGGAAATAAAACTGTAGGAGCAGCACGTATTACTGATAGTACTATTAGTAAAGTTGAAACTAAATTAAAACAAATCTTAAAAAAAGAGGAGGAATAATATGGAAGTAATCTTTATTAAAGACTTAAAAGGACAGGGTAAAAAGGGAGAAATTAAACAAGTTAAAGATGGCTATGCCGAAAACTTTTTAATAAAAAAAGGCTATGCTATAGTTTCTACTAAGAGTTCACTAGCAAAATTAAAAGAAGAAGAGAAATTGAAGGAAGCAAGCATTGAAAAGCTAAAAGAAGAAGCTAAAGAACTAAAAGAAAAGCTAGAAAAAATAACTCTAACATTTAAAGTTAAAACTGGAGATAATGATAAAGTATTTGGAAGTATAAGTATTAAACAGATAAAAGAAGCTCTAAAAGAACAAGGCTTTAATATTGATAAAAATATGATTAAATTAACAACTTCTCCTTCATCATTAGGATTTCACAATATAGAAGTAGAATTATATAAAAACATTATAGCAAAAGTAAAAATACATTTAATTAAGTAGGTGATAATTATGCCTGTAAAAGGAATGCCTCAAAACTTAGAAGCAGAAAAAAGTGTTCTAGGCTCTTGTTTCCTATCTAATGCGGCTTTATTAATGACAATAGAAGCTCTAGATGAAACAGATTTCTATGATGCTAGACATGCCAAAATATTTACAGCTTTAAAAAACTTAGTTGAAGAAAAAACACCCGTAGACTTAACAACCTTAACAACAGCTTTAACCAAGTTAAATTATTTAAATGATGTAGGAGGAATTACTTATCTTACAGAAATAACAACTTTTGTTCCTACAGCGACTAATATAGAATACTATATAAAAGAAGTAGAGAATACATCTCTTTTAAGACGCTTAATAGAAACAGCAGAATCTATCGCTACTACTGGTTATAATAGTGAAGAAAGTGTTAATGATATTTTAGATAATGCTGAGCGTAAAATTTTAACAATCGCTAAAAATCGTAAGGCTAGCGAATTTAAATCAATTCAAAAAGTCTTAGAAAAAACCGAAGAAGACTTGCAAAAACTTGCTGAAGCCAAAGGAGAAATAACTGGTATTCCTACTGGTTGGTATGATATTGATAAAATAACAGCAGGACTTCATGAAAATGAGCTTATAATATTAGCAGCTCGTCCTGGTATGGGTAAAACAGCCTTTGCTTTAAATCTTGCTACTTATGTTACAACCCATACTGATAAAACAGTAGCCGTCTTCAACCTTGAAATGGGAGCAGAACAATTAGCAAATCGTATCATTTCTTCCCTTGGTCAAATAGAAGGGTATAAATTAAGAACAGGTAAAATGTTAAATAATGATTGGAAAAGATTTGATCAGGCCGTAAGTAGACTTAGTGATGCTAACCTTTATATAGATGATACTCCTGGTATTACTATTGGTGAAATAAGAGCTAAATGCCGACGCCTTTCCTCAGGATCATCAGGACTTGACCTTGTTATAATCGACTACTTACAATTAATATCAGGTGGTAAAAATTATGGTGCTAACCGTCAACAAGAAGTAGCAGATATTTCAAGAAGTCTAAAAACATTAGCTATGGAATTGCATATTCCCGTAATTGCTTTAGCCCAACTTTCCCGTAGCGTTGAAGGTAGAGAAGATAAAAGACCAATGTTATCAGACCTAAGAGAGTCTGGTTCTATTGAGCAAGATGCTGATTTAGTTGGCTTCCTATATCGAGATGACTATTATAACAAAGAAGCTAAAAATGATGCCACAAGTATCAGTGAATTTATAATAGCTAAGCATCGTAATGGACCTCAAGCTACTATCCAGCTATTATTTAAAAAGGATACTTCAACATTCTTAAATATGAGTAAAAATGAAAGTGAGGAGGAATAAAATACATGAATATAAAAACAATTATCACTATAGCAATCGCTTTAATTGTAAGTTTAGTCATAATGTTTATAATTCCAAATGAAGAAACATTAACTCCCAAAAGTGTTTATCGTGTTTATCTAGCTGGTAAGTCAGTCGGATTAATAGATGATAAAGGCTCCCTTGATGAATATATAGATAAAGAACAGCAAACATTAAAAGATAAGTATAATGCAGACAAAGTTTATGCTCCAGAAGACCTAGAAATAGTTAAAGATATAACTTATAACGAAGATATTTCCACAACTCAACAAATATATAATAAAATTAAAGATATTGAACCGTTTACTATCAAAGGTTATGAAATAACAATTGAAGGTATTGATACAACCAATGAACAAGGAGAAACAGTAAAAGCTGAAAATCAAACTATCTATGTTCTAGATAAAGAAATCTTTGAAGAAGCAATGGATAATACTATAAGATCATTTGTAGATAGTGATAGTTATGACAAATATCTTAATAATGAACAACAAGAAATAGAGAGTGGATCTACTGGAACAATTATTGAAAATATATATATAGAAAATAAGATAACTATTAAAGAAACAAATATACCATCAGATGAAACTATTTACGAAAACGTAGATGACTTAAGTAAATATTTATTATTTGGAACATTAGAAGATCAACAAAAATATACAGTTCAAGCGGGGGATACAATTAGTGATGTTGCTTTCAATAATAAATTATCAAACGAAGAATTTTTAATTGCTAATCCAGAATTTACTGATGCTAATAATCTTCTATACGAAGGACAAAATGTTACTATAAGTATTATTAAACCACAATTTAGATTAGTAGAAATAGATCACCAAGTTACTACCCAAGATATTCCATATGAAACAGAAACAAGATATGATAATACACAATATACAACTTATGAAGAAACAATCCAAGAAGGCGTTGCTGGTTCCCAATTAGTAACATCTAAAGTAGAGAAAGTTAATGGCCAAGTAGAGAGTGCAGTTATTGATAATAATGCTACTCAAGTCTTAAAAGAACCAGTTAAAAGAATAATAGTTAAAGGTACTAAACAAAGAGGAGGAAGCGGTGGCGTTAATAGCGGTTTAAGTAGTAATACAAGAATTGAAGGGTATTGGCTATGGCCAACAAGAACACCTTACTATATTAGTAGTCCATATGCTTATCGTTGGGGAACACTTCATGATGGTATGGATATAGCAGGAGCAGGTTATGGTTCACCAATATACGCTTCTAATAATGGTATTGTAGTTGCCTCATCTTACAAATGGGATAATGGAGAATATGTTGTAATCAATCACAATAATGGTTACTATACAATTTATGCTCATTTAGCTGAACGTTACGTAAGTGTTGGGCAAGAAGTATCACAGGGCGATACAATTGGTGCCATGGGACAAACAGGTTTTGCAACAGGTGTTCATCTTCACTTTGGATTGTGGCGAGGCTTCCCGTATAGTAGTGGATCATCTTCTCTAAATCCGATGGGTTTATTCTAATGAAAATAAAAGTACTAGCGAGTGGATCTAAAGGAAACTGTTCATTAATTGAAACAAAATCTACTCGCTTTCTTATTGATATAGGAATAACTTATCAAAGATTAAAAAAAGAGCTAGAGAAGATAAATTTAACAATAGATGATATAGATGCCTTGCTTTTAACTCATGCTCATAACGATCATACTAGTGGTCTCAAAGTTTTATTGAAACATAGTAATTTTAAAATTTATGTTAATAAAGATATTATAAAAGAATTAACAGTAGATATAGATACAGAAAGAATAGAACTATATGATAGTTTAATGCATTTGAATAATAATACAGAAATAACTGTCTTTAAAACAAGCCATGATGCTAAAGGATCAGTTGGATTTTTAATAGTAGAGAATGATAATTCTTTAGTTTATATAACTGATACAGGCTATCTAAATAGAAAATATTTTCCTTTACTTGCTAATAAGAATATTTATTATATAGAAAGTAATCATGATGAAAAAATGCTTATGGATGGACCTTACCCTTATTATTTAAAACAAAGAATTATTAGTGATGAAGGCCATCTTTCTAATGAAACAACTGCTAAGTATTTAAAAAGATTAATAGGTGCCAATACAAAATATATAATTTTGGCTCATTTAAGTGAACATAACAATACTGAATCTTTAGCTTATCAAAGTACAAGAGAAGCTTTAGAAGATAGAAATGATATAAAAATAGTAGTCGCCAAACAAACTGAGGCTTTAGAAGAAATAGAGGTATTATATGATAAAATTGATATGTGTAGGTAAACTAAAAGAAAAATACTTAACCGAAGCGATAGATGAGTATAAAAAAAGATTATCTAAATATACAAAATTAGACATAATAGAACTACCAGACATCAACTATAATGAAATAGATAAAGTAAAAAAAGAGGAAGGTAAACTCATTTTAAAGCACTTAAAAGAAACTGATAATGTTATCATTCTTGACATAAATGGACAAGAGTTATCATCAGTAGAATTAACTAATAAATTATGTAACTTAGAGTCATTTAATAGTAACCTCTGCTTTATAATAGGAGGAAGCTATGGCTTAAGTGAAGAAGTTAAGGAAAGAGCAAATTATAAGTTATCTTTTTCTAAATTAACTTTTCCTCATCAGTTATTTAGAGTAATGTTACTAGAACAAATATATAGAACTTATAAAATAAGGAATAATGAGAATTATCATAAATAGGAGAGAAGTATATGATTGGAAATGATTGGGATATTTATTTAAAAGAGGAATATAATAAAGATTATTTTAAAAAACTAATAGATTTTGTTAATAAAGAATATAAGGAAAAAGTTATTTATCCCCCTAAAAATGAAATATTTAATGCCTTAAGACATACTCCATATAAAGATGTAAAAGTAGTAATACTAGGTCAAGATCCTTATCATGGAGAACATCAAGCAGAGGGACTATCTTTTTCTGTCAAAAATGGTATTAGAAAGCCTCCTTCTTTACAAAATATTTTTAAAGAGTTAAATGATGATTTAGGTATTCCTTTTCCTAAAACAAGTAGTTTAATACCGTGGGCTGATCAAGGAGTATTGCTTCTAAATGCTGTCTTAACAGTAGAAGCTAATATGGCAGCTTCTCATAAAGATAAAGGCTGGGAAATATTTACTGATAAAATAATAGAGTTACTAAATAAAAAAGAAGAACCAATAGTCTTTATTCTTTGGGGTAGCTTTGCTAGAAACAAGAAAAAACTAATAACTAATAAAAATCACTACATAGTAGAATCTGCTCATCCTTCACCTTTATCCGCTTACAATGGTTTTTTTGGTAGCAAACCATTCTCTAAGACTAATAATTTTTTAATCTCTAAAGGCCTAAAACCAATAGATTGGAAAATAGATTAACTAGTAATTATTTACTAGTTTTCTTTTGCCCAAAAATGGAAGAAATTGGAAAAATATAATTTTTTTTGACATAATAATAAAAAATAGTTGCTATTATCAATAAAAAAAGCTAAACTTAATTAAAGGAGTATAGAAAATGGAAAATTTAAACTATCAAAAATTATCAAATAAAATAACAAATATTTCTGTAGAAGAAAATAATTATATTTTAAATACAACAGACTTTAACTCTGAAATAAAAGTTTGTCATTATCTAGAAGAATTTATCCCAAATGATATTACCCCTCATAGTTTTAACTCTAAACTTAGAAGTGTTGAAAGAAGAAGTCCTCTTGAAGAAACATTTTCACAAGATGTAGTAGCCTTTCGTTATTATGATAGAGTAGAGATAAACATAGATGGGGAAAGATTTACTACTAAAAGAAGAAACTTTTCTCCTAAAATATACTTAGGTAAGCGATTAACTCAAGAGGAAGTACTAGAAAAGGGCTTAATAGATGAAAGATATTTGCCTATAGTTTCTACTATAGAAATAGAACAACCTTCTTCTATTATTATTTGTTATAATGGCACAGTTATAACAAATCCTGAAGCAGATGCAAAAACCTTAGAAGAAGTAAAAGAAATTAGTAAACAAAATGCATTTAAAAAAAACATTGACCATAACTAAGTCAATGTTTTAATATCTCAAAAGGTTCTCTTTTTTGCAATTTATAAGTTTCTATATCTTGATAATGAGAGAAAACTTTAATTAGATTGGTCGGAAACTTATGAGATAGATAAATAATCTCTTCCCCATTATCATTATAATATTTTAAAGCCGCCCTTAAATCATTTTCATTTTCATTTAATTTATCTACTAAAGAATCTAGCTTCTTAAAATCAAGTTTATCTTCATAATCATCTATTAGTTTTAAAATTTCACTAGTCATATCCATTAATTTTTGATATAACTCATGATGATTGATTCTCAGTGACTTTAACTTTATAACTTCTGGAATATCCTTAATTTTAGCTTCTTCTAAAATAGGTACAATTTTAAGTAAAATTTCTTCTTTTTTTTGTAATAAGATATCTAAATTATTATCCGCCTCTTTAACTTTAATATATAAAAAATTATATCTATTCTTATAAATCAATACTATAATTATACAAATTAAAATAATTAATACAATAATTCCCCCTATAATAGCATAAATCATTAGTATCACATCCTTAATAGTATTATAGCAAAGTGAAAGATTAAAATCTATAAAAAAGAGGTAACTTATAAAACAAAGGTTACCTTACTTAATGGATTTATTGTCTATTTATTTTAAATGAAACACCACTACCATCATTATAAAGAATATAAGAACAATCATCAGCGATTACATAATCTACAGTAGCATAACGAGTATCTTGATCTCTTGGTCCCATTATTTCTTTAGTCCCAATAAGACTTATAGTATTATCATTAATGTAATAAAAACCACTACTACCTGATACACCTCCAAAATCAGCTGTAAAAGTTCCATCTTGATTTAAAATATATGTGCATTTGTAATTTGAAGTAAGTCCATTACTTAATGTTTCAGAATATTCCCCATAATATGTTCCATAACATTTTGGTATAATTTCTTGTGTTTTCTCTTCAGAGTTACCATCATTTTTTTCTGCTTCTTGGTCCTTTTCATTATCATTATTAACATCAGTCTTATCTTCAATATTACTATCATCACTATTAGTCTTAAAAATTATACCCTTATCATAACAGATATAAAATATTAATCCGCAAATGATGAGTAAAGATAATATTAAATAAACAACCCAACCCATCTTGCTTTTCTTCTCCATAAAACTTCTATCCTCCTATTGTTATATAACCATATTATAGCAAAGAAAAAGAGAAGAGTAAATTATCTTAAAGTAATATCTTCTCTAAACTCTACATAGTTTAAATATACTGTCCAAAGTAAGAAAATACGGTTATCATTATCTTTAACAACAGCATAGTCCCTACCTGCACCTATAATAGTACCTGTAAATACTCTATCACGCCATTCTAGTGAATCAGAATATGACATATAGAAACTTGCTTCTTTACCGACATTTAATTCTAAAATATTCTCTGCATAATCCATATCACCACTAATTGGAACAGTATCATTATTATTAGGAATATTATTCATATTAGGAGTATAATCATAATCAAAGTTTTGATAAGGTGGGTCAGTACTTTGATTAGGATAAGTCTCATAATTATTATTCATAAAATCATCCTCTCAAAGTAATTATATTAATAAAATTTTAAATTATACTAATTACTACTAGTATTTCCACTAATCTCATCAAAAACAGGATCATCTTCACTAGGCTCAGTACCTTTAACATAATATTCAATGACTTTTTTCTCATCACTATCAACAGCAGGTTTTCCAGTAATAGGATCAACTAAAACACCAACCACATTTTCCGGTTGTTCATACCAAGCTTCATCTTTATCTGCCATATAGTTTTCCATAGTATTTAACCAAATATTTTGAGCATATTTATATTCACTAGATTCTAATTCTCTACTATCGTCATAACCACACCAGACGGCCGTTACAATATCTTTATTATAACCGATATACCAGTTATCAGTATTAGTAGTACCACTTTTCAAAGCATATTTATGAGTCATTCTACTAGCAAGATTAACCGCAGTTGGGTAATTATAATCAATAAAATTAGCATCGTAAGTAGCTGTCAATAAATTACTTAATATAAAAGTTAAGCTAGAGTTCAAAATAAGTTCTTTCTCTTCATCCGCTTCATATAAAACATTTCCCTCTTTATCTACAACTTTTGTAATAAAATGTGGTGATACTTTATATCCTTCATTAGCAAAAGCAGAGTATGCTCCAGCCATTTCTAACATACCTATTTCACTAGTACCAAGAGCAAGAGAAGGTACCTCATCAAGCTTAGAAGTAATTCCCAATCTTTTAGCCATATCAACAAGTGTATCTTCTCCTAAAAACATATGTGTCTTAACAGCATAAATATTTTCAGAATAAGCGATTGCAGTAGCCATAGAAATAGGCTTATTTCCATAAGTTCCATTATAGTTCTGTGGAGAATAAGTTTGATCATTATTAAATGTGAATGTTGTCTCTTCACTAGTGAAAGTAGTAGAAGCAGTAAAACCGTTTTCTAGCGCTGCATAATATAAAAATGCTTTCATTGTAGAGCCAACTTGTCTTTTAGCATCTGTCGCTCTATTAAACTCAGATTCATTATAGTTTTTTCCACCAACTAAAGCAATAACTCTACCAGTATTAGGATCCATCATAACACTAGCCGTTTCTAAAATACTGTCAGGCATTGTATTTTTTACAGTATCCTCTAATTCTTTTTGAGCATCCATATCAAGACTAGTATAAATTTTAAGACCTCCAGTTTCTAAAAAAGATTCAGGAATCTCATCTAAACCTTGCAATTCTTCTATAACAGCATCTTGATAGTACATAACACTTTCTAATCTTTCCTCTTCTTCCTCTCCCACAAATTTTAACTCTTCATCAAGAGCTTTATTATATTCAGCTTCACTAATAACCCCATCATCATACATACTCTTTAAAATCATCTGTTGTCTTTCTGTCGCCTTCTCTAAATCAACAAAAGGAGAATAATTACTAGGAGACTTAGGAATACCAGTAAGCATAGCAGCCTCTGCCAAAGTTAAATCTTTAGCACTCTTTCCAAAATAATACTTACTAGCAGTCTCTATTCCATATTTACCATGTCCATAATTAATAGTATTTAAATATCCTTCTAATATCTCATCTTTACTATAGTGAGACTCTATTTCTATTGTATACCACATTTCATCCCATTTTCTTTGCCAAGTCTTATCAAAATCTAAAAATAAGTTTTTAGCATATTGTTGAGTAATAGTACTTGCCCCTTGACTAGTAGTACCACTAGTTATATTAACAAAAAGTGCCTTTAATATTCTTAAATAGTCAAAGCCAATATGATTATAAAAATTCTTATCTTCAGTATTTATAGTCGCTTCCACTAAATAAGGTGATATATCATCGAGACTAATCCATTCTCTTGAGCCACTTCCTTGAAAAAAAACCTCATTATCTTTATCAAAAAGCATAAAACTATTAGCATTCTTAATCTCTATCTTAGGACTTAACTTAGCATAAGTATAGACACATACATTTCCAATAATAAAAATTGCTATAAGAATTATAAATATTTTTAAACACTTTTTAAACACTTTCATATATATCACCTAATTTTAGTAATACCCAAAAAAAGCTAGTTAAAACAAAGAAGTTGTAACTTGCCAGCTTTTTTGTTATAATCGTAGCAGAAAAAAGGAGAAATCTTTATGAAGGATATATTTATAAAAGCTAAAATAAAAAATAAAGATGAAGAATTATTTTATGAAGGTAAAGGAATACTAGATGATGAGAAAAATCTAATTCAATATCAAGATGACAAAGCTGTTTTAACTATTTTTCTTGATGATAATATTATGCTACGAGAAACAGAAGATACTATTTTAAGTTATAAGTTTATCTCAAATGAGAAAACTAATTTTGAAGTATTTTTAAAAGACTTAAAACAAACAGGTTTTGTTCCCATGCAAACATTTAATATAAATAAAGATAATACTACTTATGAAGTTATATATCAAATAGAGGGTAATGACTTTAAACATGAATTTAAAGTAGAATGGAGAGTGTTGTAATATTTTAAAGAGGAGGATTGCTCATGCAAAGCCTAATAACTAATAAAAAAATAATAGAAGATATAAAAGAAGTAATTGTAAATAGTAGGCAAAAAGTTGCTTATGAAGTAAATAATACAATGTTACTAGCATATTGGAACGTTGGAAAAATAATAGTAGAAAACGAACAAAATGGTAATATAAAAGCCGAATATGGCAAACAACTATTAAAAGAACTATCAAAAGAATTAAGGAAAGTATTAGGTTCTGGTTTTTCTGTTTCTAATCTTCAATATATGCGTAGATTTTATCTTACATACCCAAAACAACAGACACTGTCTGTTAAATTGAGTTGGTCACACTATTGTGAACTATTAAGCATTGAAAATATAGATGAAAGAAATTTTTATGAAAAGGAATGTATAAACTCTAACTGGAGTGTTAGGGAGCTTAAAAGACAAATAGATACTTCATTATTTGAAAGATTATTATTGTCTGAAGGCAAGAGTAATAAAGAAAAAGTATATGCTCTTTCAAAGGAAGGACAAATGTTAAGTGTACCCGAAGATATATTGAAAGAACCATATGTATTTGAATTTTTAAACTTAAAAGAACCTAAACCACTTTTAGAAAAAGATTTAGAAAGAAAACTAGTGAAACATATGGAAGATTTTTTGCTTGAACTTAGTAAAGGTTTTATGTTTGTGGGTACACAACAAAGAATAACTCTTGGAAATACTCACTATTATGTTGATATGGTTTTTTACAATAAGATATTAAAATGTTATGTTCTTATTGATTTAAAAATAGGAAAAATGAAACCAGAATATGCTGGGCAAATGAATATGTACTTGAATTACTATGACTCTGAAATAAATGATGAGTATGATAATAAACCAATAGGAATAATACTTTGCAAAGGCAAAAAGGAAATAGATATGGAATATGCTTTAGGAGGACTATCAAATAATATTTTCGCTTCGACATATACATATTATATTCCTAATAAAGAACAGTTAATAAGTGAAGTTGAAAAAGTATTAGATTAAAAAATAAAAAAGGAGGACATTATGAATTTTTTAAATACTGTTGAAAAAGATATATTAAATAAGTTTAAGGAAAATAACATTCCAATAGAAGAAGTTAAACTTTTAACAAGTAGTAAAAAAGAGTTGGGCGATTATCAAATTAATGATGCCATGAAGCTTGCCAAAGTAATGCATAATTCTCCAAGAGATATTGCAGAAGAACTGGTTAAATGTTTAGAAGAAACAGGATACTTCAAAGATATTAATATCGCTGGTGCTGGTTTTATTAACCTAAGCTTTAAAGATGAGTTATTAACAGAATATGTGGAAAAACTTATAAATGATTCCACAAAAGATGTGGAAAAACTTAACGAAGACAGAATTATCATTGACTATGGTGGTGCCAACATTGCTAAGACTCTTCATGTAGGACACCTAAGAAGTGCCAATATTGGTGAAGCATTAAAAAGACTTGCCAAACATCTTGGTAAAGAAGTAATATCAGATGTCCACTTTGGAGACATTGGTCGTCAGTCTGGAATGGTAATCTATGAGATAAAACAAAGATACCCTAATCTTAACTATTTTAGTGGAAAAGAAGAACCAACCTGGGATGAGTTACCTATCACAGGAAAAGACTTAGAAGAAATATATCCTGCTGCAAGTATAAAAGCTAAAGAAAATGAAGAGATAATGGATGAAGTAAGAGAAATAACTGCCGAGTTAGAATCAGGTAAAAATAAAGGTTATGTCGCTCTTTGGGATAAAATAAAAGAGATATCTATTAAAGATATAAAAAGTATTTATAAAGAAATAAATACAGATTTTGATTTATGGGAAGGAGAAAGTGATGCTTTTCCTTACATAAAAGAAACTATTGATACTATGGAAAAATCTGGCTATTTAATAGAAAGTGAAGGAGCCAAAATAGTTGAGGTAATAGAAGATACTGATAAAGCTCCTATGCCACCACTTGTTGTTATTAAAAGTAATGGTGCAACTCTTTATGCCACAAGAGAACTAGCTACTATCACTTCACGTATGAAAAGATTTAATCCTAAAGAAATATGGTATATAGTAGATATGCGTCAAGGATTATACTTTGAACAAGTATTTAGAGCATCCTATAAAACAGGAATTGTCTCTAAAGATACAGTTTTAGAGTATTATGGTTTTGGAACAATGAATGGAACTGATGGTAAACCATTTAAAACAAGAGATGGTAATGCTGCTACTTTAAAAAGTTTAATAGAAAGCGTTAAAGAAGAAGTACTTACTCATATGAATAAAGATATGGATAATAAAGAAGAAATCTCTGAAAAGATAGCAATCGCTGCTATTAAATATGCTGACTTCCTCCCTAATAGAACAACAGACTATATCTTTGAACCTAGTAAATTTATTGATGTCGAAGGAAAAACAGGACCATACATTTTATATAATACTATTAGAATGAAATCTATCTTGAATAAAGCGAATGATATGGGTATAGACTATAGTAATTACTATAATAAACCAACAGATACTGAAAAAGAAATTATCCTTTTATTAATGGAGAAGAATAATATTTTACATAAAGCTTATAATAATAAAGATTTAAGTTCTATAGCAGATTACTTATATAATCTAACAAGCTTATTTAGTAGATTTTATGAGGCAAATCACATCTTAACTGAAAGTGATGAAAAGATAAAAGAAAGCTGGCTTACACTTACAAAATTAGTTAAAGAAACTAACGAAGAATTACTTGATATTCTTGCAATTGAAGTACCAGAAAAAATGTAAGAAGGAGTTTTAAATAATGTCAATAAAATCTAAAAATAATGTTAAAATAATTTTCAAAACCATATTACATATTTTAATATTTAGTATAGTTAGTTTCATAATATTTAATTTATCTTTTATTAATACCAAAAAAGTAGGCATAAGTACAGGTATTTTGTTTAGTAAAGAAATTTATGAAATTAATATTATAATATTTATAATATGTATAGCCGTTTTTATATTATTATATACATTTTTTTGGCAAGAGTATCTAAAGAAAGATTTAAAACAATGTAAAGAAAATCATTGGAGTTTTATAATCATATTTATTACCATATTTTGCATTTTCATTATTCTTGAATTTATAATAATTTTATTTACATTGGGGTTAGAAATAAGTTGGGGATTAGTCTCAAATTTTCCAGTTGATGTAATCTATTTAATTATATTTGTTTATCAACTACTTTTTCCTATATTTGATATAATACGAGATAAATTAAAGCAAAAGAAAAATAAAAAAGAGGTATTATAGTTTGCTATCATTCAAAACTAAAAGTAGAATAAAAGTTATATTAAAACCTATTTTGCATATGTTAGCATATTAATAATTGAAGTGTTAAATCAAAATTAATGTGTAAAAAAATATAAATATATAAAAAAGTATTGCCTTTTATATAAAATCATGCTATAAGTTTATATGATTTAATTCACAAATAAGTTCTAATAGCATATAATGCTCTTAGCTATAGGAGGAATTTTTATGAAGTTATCTAAAATGAAAAAAGAAGATTTAGAATTATTATCTCACAAGGATATAACTTATTATATATTAGAGGAAGAAGGAAAAATGAATACTGCTGACCTATTCAAAAGAGTAGTAACATTACTAGAACTTCCTAATAAGACTTTTGAAGAGAAAATAGGAGATTATTATACTTTATTAACAACAGACAAAAGATTTATTCTTTTAGAAGATGGTACCTGGGACTTAAGAAGTCGTCACACCTCTGATAAAATCGTTAAAGTAACAGAAGATGATGACGAAGAAGATGAAGAAGAGGAAATAAAAGAAGACACAATTTTACCAGATGAAGAAGAGGAAGATAACTATGACTCTGGTGATACAGATGAAGATGATGACTATGATGATGCTAATGAAGATTTAAAAGATTTAGTTGTAGTCGATGAAGATGAATTAGAAGAGAGCTAAAGATAAAAATATTTAGTTCTTTTTTATTTTTATTCTTCTTTTAGTTTTTTAAAGCTATTAACATTATCATAATAATTAAGTTAATCAATACTATCTTTATATACTTTAATACGTTCATCTAGATAATGGTTATAGATAAAACGACAACATCCAAGTTTCAATAATTCGAATTTCTGGTTTCATAACCGACTATATCCACACATCTTATATATTACTATATCAACATTGCCTCTTTTATTATTAATTAATTTAGGAAAAATGCAAGTACCAAAACTAGTTGTAATAAATAAAATGACATGGTAGTATTTAAGGATAAAGATTAAAAAAATCTTAGGAGGTTGAAGTTTATGAAAAAGACTTTCAGAGTCTATCTACCAAAGTGGCATTATAAATTGACGCTTATTGGTAGTTTAATTTTGAGTATGGTTCCTATAATATTTTGCCTAGTAAACGGAATTGACATAGCCTGTATTATTGCCTTTGCAATACTTATTGCTCCATTTCTTGTTATGGCATTTTGGAGCTATCGTTTTAAAATTACAGTCAAGGAAGACACAATAACCGTTAAACCGGGAATAGGTAAGAACTATAGCTTTAATATTAATGAAATAACAAAAGTGATACGCAAAGTTAATTTAAATACAAGCTTAGATACATTAGTTAAAATAACAGTATATACAAAATCAAAACACGTATCTGTCGAGTACCTAATGATAGGAAGTGATGAATTTGATAGATACATTAAAGAAAAAATTGATCCTGAAAAAATATCAACCAAAGTAAGAGTTTTTAAAAACAAACAATAAATATAAAATGTTCTAAACTAAATGATCTAAATTTTGTTTTATAAGAGAATTATACATTTAGAGACGTTGTAAAGCATTGAAAAAAAGATAACTATCAATTATAATAAACATCAATTTAGAAGTGATACTGTGAATATATTTATTTTAAATGATGGCTGTGTAAGAGAAGATATTAAAATAATTTTATGAATTAATGTTTAATAAGATAAAATATAGTGAACTCCAATTATTCTCTATGTTTTTTTAATTAAAGATATTAACAAAAACAAAGATTGTATTTAAAGGTAAGCTATGCTATAATTACAAAGAAAAAGAAAGGACTGGTTATAATGATAGAACGTCTTGAAGCTACAGAAAAGAAATATATGGATTTACAGCAAGAACTAATGAGTGAAGAAGTTCTAAAAGATATTAATAAAACAAGAGAATTATCAAAAGAAATGTCTGAACTAGAAGAAATAGTGACAGTTTATCGTGAATATAAGAAAGTTTTAGAAGCTATTCCTGAGACTAAAGAGATGTTAAAAGATGAAGAGTTAAAAGATATTGCCAAAGAAGAGTTAAAAGACTTAGAAGCAAAAAAAGAAAAACTAGAACATGATTTAGAAATTCTTTTAATACCAAAAGACCCTAACGATAATAAAAACGTTATTGTCGAAATAAGAGGAGCAGCAGGTGGTGATGAAGCTAATATCTTTGCTGGGGACCTTTATAGAATGTATTCTAAATATGCTGATAAAGTTGGTTTTAAAACGGAATTAATCAATGCTGAAGAAGGAACTGCTGGTGGTTTTAGTCAAGTAGAGTTTATGGTTAAAGGAAATGGTGCTTATTCTAAACTTAAATATGAAAGTGGTTCTCACAGAGTCCAAAGAATCCCTGTTACAGAAAGTAATGGTAGAATTCAAACTTCAACAGCAACAGTCCTTGTAATGCCAGAAGCAGAAGATGTTAATATTGAAATAAATCCAGCTGACCTTAGAATAGATATTTATCGTTCATCTGGTTGTGGTGGCCAAGGGGTTAATACAACAGATAGCGCTGTTCGTATTACTCACTTGCCAACTAATACTGTTGTTACTTGTCAAAATGAAAGAAGTCAAATTCAAAATAAAGAACAAGCTATGAAAGTGTTGAAAGCAAGACTTTATGAACAAGAGTTAAGAAGACAAGAAGAAGAGTTAGGTGAATCTCGTCGTAATAAAATAGGTACAGGTGATAGAGCCGAAAAAATAAGAACTTATAACTATCCTCAAAATAGAGTAACAGACCATAGAATTGGTTTTACTACTAATAACTTAGATAGAGTTATGAATGGAGATTTAGATGAGATAATAGAAGCTTTAACTATGGAAGACCAAAGAAGAAAATTAGCAGGAGAAGAAGAATGACAGTTGAAGAGTTAATTGTCTACGGTAAAAAGTATACAAGTAGTACTAAAGCTAAAATGCTACTTGCTACATTCCTAGAAGTTAACCCCCTAGAGCTATTAACTATTTTAGATAAAGTAGTAGATGATAGTATTATTAATCTTTATAAAGAATCTTTAAAAGCCTTAAATGAAAACAGACCTATTCAGTATGTAATAGGTCATGTTAATTTCTATGGCTTGCAGTTTAAAGTTAATGAAAATGTTTTAATACCCCGTTTTGAGACAGAAGAGTTAGTTGAAAATATTAAAAATTATCTTAAAAAGAAAAACTTAACTAATCCTAAAATCTTAGATTTAGGTTGTGGTAGTGGTGTTATAGGTTTAACTTTAAAACACTTCTTTCCTGATTCAGATGTAACTTTAGTTGACATTAGTGAAGATGCTTTAAAAGTAGCAAAAGAAAATGCTAGCAATCTAAATTTAGATGTTAATTTTTTAAAAAGCGATTGGTTTAGCAATATTCCATTAGACAAGTATGATGTTATAGTATCTAATCCTCCTTATATTAAAACAAATGAAGAAATAGAAGAAATAGTTAAAAACAATGAACCAGCTTTAGCCTTATATGGCGGTGCTGATGGACTAGACTGTTATAGAAAAATATTAAAAGATATAAATAAATATTTAAAAGCTGATTACTTAATTGCCTTTGAAATAGGTTATCTTGAAGGAGATAGTCTAAAAGAATTAATTAATAACACTATTCCTAATAGCAAAGTAACTATAAAAAAAGATTTAAGTAATAAAGATAGAATGCTTTTTGTCGAAAAAAATATTGATTAAAAAATTAAAATATCACTCATTAATTAAGTGTAGAAAGGGTGATATTTTTATATGAAAAAATATTTAATCTTAGCAAGTTTAATCTTAGTATTTATACCTAATTTAAATAAAGCAAGTGATGAAATAGTAATACCTGATGAAGCGATTAGGTTTAGAGTAGTGGCAGAGTCAAATACCAAAGAAGACCAAGAAACAAAAACTATTGTTAAAGATGCTTTAGAAGAAGACTTAGATACTCTTTTAAAGGAAAGTACTACTATAGATGAAACAAGAACTATTTTAAAAGAAAATCAAAGTCATTTTGAAGATTTAGTAGAAAGAACACTACTAACAAATAAAATAAATACAAGCTATAAAGTAAATTATGGGCTTAATTATTTTCCTGAAAAAAACTATAAAGGTGTTATTTATGAAGAAGGATATTATGAATCATTAGTTGTAACTCTTGGAAGTGGTAATGGTGAAAATTGGTGGTGCGTATTATTTCCTCCTTTATGTTTAATGGAAGGAGAGAATAATAATACTGATGAAGTAGAATATAAGTCCTTTGTTAAAGAGATGATAGATAAATACCTATAATAAATATCCACTTATCTGAATAAAATTTGATAGGTGATTACGTTGGATATTTTAGAATTAATTATACTAGCAATAGGACTAAGTATGGATGCCTTTTCTTTATCTATTGTCTATGGTACAACTTTATTATCTAATAAAATTAAAAACTTTTTAAGTATAACAGTAGGAATATTTCACTTTATAATGCCACTTTTAGGAAGTATATTAGGATTATTCATTGTTCATCATATAATAAGTAATCCTGATATTTTAGTAGGAATAATCTTTACTATTTTAAGTATAGAAATGTTACTTAATATAAAAGAGTTAGATGAAGAGAAAAAAGATTTTAAAAATTTATTAAATGCTTTTCTTTTTGGATTTAGTGTTAGTATAGATAGTTTCTCTGTTGGTATAGCTTTAGGAACACATAATGAAAATATTATTTTAGCAGGAACAATATTTGCTATTACCAGTTTCATTTTTACTTTTATGGGTCTTAATATTGGTAAGCTTTTAACTTCAAAATTTGGTAAAATTGCTAATATTATTGGAAGTATCTTATTATTACTTTTGGCGATTAGTTATTTTTTAGAATAAAAAATAAAGTTTAGTAAAAACTATAATTGGGTGAAGTTTTATGAAAGCAAAAAGAATGATTTCAGATGAAGAAATGGAAGAAATTATGAAAAAAGAAATACTTCCATTAAGATTTCATACTGTAAACCCACTTGTAAAAGAGGCAAAATAATGCTTCTTTTCATTTTATCTATAAAGTGTAAAAAATATAATTAATTGTATCTATAATAAATAAACACATCCTTTTTCTTTTGACAAACCCTACATAATTGCTTATGATATATATGAAGGTGATAATAGTGTTAGTAAATTTTAATGAAATGTTAAAAGATGCCAAAGAAAATAAATATGCAGTTCCTCATTTTAATATTAATAATTTAGAATGGACTAAATATATTTTAGAAAAAATGCAAGAGGAAAATTTACCTGTAATATTAGGAGTTAGCGAAGGTGCTAAAAAATATATGGGAGGCTTTTATGCAGTTAGATGTATGGTAGAAGGCCTAATTAAAGATTTAAATATAACTATTCCTGTATGTTTACACTTAGATCATGGAAGTAGTTTTGAATCATGTAAAGAGGCAATTGACGCTGGCTTTTCTAGTGTTATGATAGATGCTAGTAAATATGACTTAGAAACTAATAAAAAAATAACTAAAGAAGTAGTAGATTATGCTCATTCTAAAGGAGTATCAGTTGAAGCTGAAGTAGGACACGTTGGTGGTACTGAAGATAATGTCTATGGTGATGTCTTTAGAGCAACCTTAGAAGACTGTATAGAAATATCTAAGACAGGAATAGATGCTCTAGCACCTGCTTTAGGCTCTGTTCATGGACTTTATAAAGGAGAACCTAATCTTGACTTTGAAAGAATGAAACAAATAGATGAAACCTTATCTATTCCTCTAGTCTTACATGGTGGAACAGGTATTCCTTACGACATGATAAAAAAAGCTATAAGTTGTGGAATTAGTAAAATAAATATAAATACAGAACTACAAGTAACTTGGCACAAAGCAGTATTAGACTTTATAAAAGAAAATTCTAATGTTTATGATCCAAGAAAAGTAATAGGAAGTGGAGAAACTTCTATGAAAGATAAAATAAATGAACTTGTAGATGTTTTTAACCCAAATCATATTAGTTCCAAAAACTAAAAAAGTAATATAATATAATGAAGAGAGGTTTGTGATTAACTATGAAAATGCTTGAGATAAAAGGAGGTAATCCTCTTTCTGGAACAATAAGAATAAGTGGGGCTAAAAATAGTGTTGTAGCATTAATACCGGCAGCAATTCTATCAAGTGAAGAAGTAACTGTTTGTAATGTACCGGATATTACTGATACAGCCGCTCTTTGTGAAATATTAGAGTTTTTAAATGTTGATGTAAAAAGAGCAACAGAAAGTTTAGTTATTAATCCATCTAACATGGAAAATAAGGAAATACCTAGTATGTATACTAAAAAGCTAAGAGCTTCATACTATTTTATGGGAGCATTATTAGGAAAATATAAAAAAGTAACGATGGCTCTACCTGGAGGTTGTTCAATAGGTGCTAGGCCTATTAATCTTCACCTTAAAGGTTTTGAAGCTTTAGGTGCTACTGTAACTAATAAAGAAAATATTTATACTGTCGAAGCTAAAGAATTAAAAGGTGCTAACATTTATTTAGACTTTGCTAGTGTAGGTGCAACTATCAATATCATGCTAGCCGCAGTGTTAGCCAAAGGAACAACAATCATTGATAATGCTGCTAAAGAGCCAGAAATTGTTAATGTAGCAACTCTTTTAAATAACATGGGCGCTAAAATAAGAGGAGCAGGAACTAGTAGTATTGAAATAACAGGAGTAGAAAAGTTAGGAAAATGTTTCCATGAAGTTATACCTGATAGAATAGAAGCAGGAACCTATGTAATTCTTGGCGCTGCCCTTGGAAACAATTTAAAAATCTCTAATATAATTCCTGAACATATAGAAGCTTTAACTAGTAAATTAGAAGAAATGGGAGTTTTCCTTGATATAGGAACAGATTATATAATTGTAAGTAGTGGTGATTCCTATAAGCCAGTAAATGTTAAAACGCAAACATATCCAGGTTTTGCAACAGACTTACAACAGCCATTAACTCCCCTACTAACAATGTGTAATGGTAGAAGCAAAATAGAAGAAACTATCTATGAAAACCGTTTTATGCATATACCATACTTAAACCAAATGGGTGCAGATATAAGAGTAAAGAATCAGACCTCTACTATTATTGGCCCTACTAAATTAACAGGAACAGATGTAGTTGCAACAGACTTAAGAGCAGGAGCATCTTTAGTAATTGCCGGTCTAATGGCAAGCGGTACTACAAAGATAACTAATGTTGAACACATTTTAAGAGGTTATGAAAATATTGTTGAAAAGCTAATAGGAGTAGGAGCGAATCTAGAATTAAAAGACATATAGAAGCATTAAAAATAGACTAGAGAAATATAATTATAATATATGACTCTAGTCTTTTTTGGAGGTAAAAATGAAAAAAATACTTTGTCTTTTAATAATCTGTCTTTTAGTATATGCAATATATTACTTTAATCATACCGATAAAATAACTTATATATCTATAGGAGATTCTCTAAGTGTTGGAATAGACTCTAATGGTAATACAAATTATGGTTATAGTAACTATATAGCCAATTATTTAAAAGATAAAAAACTCTTAAAAACATATAATAATGACTTCTCTGCTAGTGGCACTAGAATAGCAGATTTAAAAAGTAAATTAGAAACAAATTGGACCATAACAAAAGATGGTAAATCTTTATCTTTAAAAAAGTGTCTCCGTGAAGCCGATTTAGTAACTTTATCAGTAGGAATGGATGATATCCTAACAAGTTTAACTTTATCCACAGTATCTGTGGAAAATCTATCTAACAAAGAAATAACTACCATAGTAGATAAAACTATAGACGAGCTGGATTCTCTTTTTAAAGAGTTAAGAAAATATGCTAAAGAAGATATAATATTTATAGGATTTTATAATCCTCTAGAAGTGGAAACATTAACAACAGAAAGACTCTATACTTATTTAATAACCAAAACTAAAGTTCTATGTAAAACTTATTATATAGAGTATTTAGATATTTATAATCTATTTAAGAGAAATAAAGACTATATAAATAATCCGACTAACATATATCCAACAACAGAAGTTTACCAAATGATTGCCACAAAAATAATAGAGAATTATCTTAATAAATAAAAATATGTATAAAACACTCTTGCACAAAAGATACTTATGTGATAAGATGTATGTGTAAAAAGAAATTTACATACAATAAAAAATGAGGAACATTCGATTTTGCAAGTGAATGTCACCTCATAATTAATGAATAGTTGACACTCTTATGCAGAGTGTCTAATCTATTTTTAAGACTAGTACCAAGAAGGCAAGGCTAATCAAAATAGAAGGAATGAGCTTCAGTACTTTTAAGATAAAAGTCTTTGTCTTCATACCTTTTCCTCCTCTCCTTAATGGAATGGAGGCGACACTCACATCAAATGTTCCTAAGTTAATAGTATCATATTGACTTCTAGATAACAAGATAAAAATGTAATAAATTAGTTACGAAATTTCGTAAATGGTATTTGAAATTCTATTTTTAAGTATTAAAAACCAATAAAAATCTTGTCAAATCTTAAATAATTTGATATATTAAGTAGCGAATTAGTTCCTTAAAGGGATGATTTCTATGATAAATAATTTATCATGGCGAAAGGAGAGAAGAAAAATGGCAAAAAATAATCCAGCAAATTATAGACCATGTAAGGTTACTTGTGCTTGTGGTGCTACATTTGAAGTTATGTCAAATAAAGATGAACTTAGTGTAGAAGTATGTTCTAATTGTCATCCATTCTATACAGGAAAACAAGGAAGAGCATCTAAAGCAGGACAAGTAGAAAAATTTAATAGAAAATATGGAATTAAACAAGAAACAACAGAAGAGGCCGCATAAAGCTTCTTTTTCTTTTAATTTATGTTATACTATAAGTATCAATTATACATAATAAAAAAGAAAAGAGGATAATAAATGAGATTAGGAATAACAAATGATCATAGAGGTTATAAATTAAAAGTAGAACTTTTAGAAAAATTAAAAAAAAGCTATGAAATTATAGATTATGGAGCTACTTCAACAGAAAGTGTTGACTATCCTGATTATGCTTTTAAATTAGGAGAAGCTCTAGCTAATAAAGAAATAGATTTTGGTATAGCTATTTGTGGTAGTGGTATAGGAATATCTATTGCCTGTAATAAAGTAAAAGGAGTAAGAGCAGCTCGTGTTACCAATATAGAAGACGTTTTAGAAACTAGAAACGATAATGATGCTAATATTATATGTCTAAATGAAAAAATGGATGCAAATGATGCTTATAATTTAATTATTACTTTTATAACAACACCTTTTTCAACAGAAGAAAGGCACCTAAGAAGAGTAAATAAAATAAAAGCATATGAGGTAAAAAATGAGCGTTAAATATTTTTTGTATTTATTTGTAACTATTGCTGTTATATGGAGTTTAGATTCTATTAATATTAATGCTATTTTTAAAAAAAATAAAATTTGGCAAGCAAGAGTATTTTATTTCTTTTTAGCTTTAGCTTTAATCTATTTAGTAACAAATTGTCTTTATGACTTATATGAATCAGCTATAATTTTTTAAAAAAATAAATTTAAAGTATAATTTTTTCATTTTCGTTAAAACTCTTAATGAGGTGATGTTAATGAAAAAATTAAGATTAAAAAAGGGTGCTATCATTGGAGCTTACTTAATTGCTTTCTCCTTAACAGGAATGGGTGCTTTCTTTGTAAGTCAGAATATGCAAGTGAATAATCCTACTGAAGAAGACATAGAATATGTTAATTCATCTATTATTGATGATAATGAAAGGGATAAAGAAGTAATTAAAGAAGATGTAAAAATGATAAGACCATATACTAATGAAAGTGTTGAGGTTCTTAAATATTTTTACGATTACCAAGCTGAAGCAGAAGCTCAAGAAAAATCAATTCTATATCATGAAAACACTTATATCCAAAATTCAGGTATGGACTTTGGTTTGGAAGATACCTTTGATGTAGTCGCTGTCCTTGATGGAACAGTAGTAGATGTAAGAGAAGATGAGCTTCTTGGAACAATTGTGGAAATCAAACATGATAATGATTTTATAAGTAGTTATCAAAGTTTAAGTGAAGTATCTGTTAAGAAAAATGATACAGTTACTCAAGGCCAAACAATAGGTAAAAGTGGTACAAATACAATTGATCAAGACCTAGGAAATCATTTGCATTTTGAACTTTACAAATCAGGAAGTGTAGTAGACCCTAGCAAATACTTTGATCAAGTAATTAGTGATAAAGAAGGCCAAAATGAAACTTCTAGTGGCACAACTTCTGATAGTAATTCTGAAAATGCTAACACTAATGAAGAAACGGAGTAACAACCGTTTTTTTTTCAAAGAAAGTAATTTACATTAGATTATATTTCTGCTAAAATATTAACAGTAAAAGGACGTGATGAGATGTTATCAAAAGATATTGGTATAGATTTAGGAACTGCAAATGTTTTAATTTATATAAAAGGAGAAGGCATAGTTTTAAATGAACCTAGCGTTGTGGCAATTGATACAGACAATAAAAAAGTAGTAGCAGTAGGTAAAGAGGCTAGTGAAATGTTAGGAAGAACTCCTGAAAAAGTAAAAGCTATTAAACCAATGAAGGACGGTGTAATAGCTGATTTTGAGATTACAGAAATAATGCTAGACTATTTTATTAGAAAAATACATGCAAGGAACTTTTTATCAAGACCTAGAATCTTAATTTGTTGTCCTACTAATGTAACTCCGGTTGAAAAAAATGCTATTAAAGAAGCAGCAGAGCGTACTGGAGCAAGAAAAGTATTCCTAGAAGAAGAACCTAAAGTAGCAGCAATCGGTGCTGGTATGGACATTTCTAAACCTAGTGCTAATATGGTAATAGATATTGGCGGTGGTACCACTGATATAGCAATTCTTTCCCTAAATGATATAGTAAATAGCACATCAGTTCGTATTGCGGGTAACGTTTTTGATCAAGATATTGTAAAATATATTAAAGATAAATATAAATTATTAATAGGTGAAAAGACAGCTGAAGACATTAAAATAGAATTTGCAAACCTATACGAACCAGATAAAAAGAATAAGCTTGAGGTAAGAGGGAGAGACTTAGTGACTGGACTACCTAACACAATAGAAATAAGTGAGACGGAAACAGAAGAAGCATTACATGAGTCCATTTATAAAATTATAAAAGCTGCAACTAATGTTTTAGAACAAACACCTCCAGAGTTATCTGCAGATATTGTGGATAAAGGTATTATTTTAACTGGTGGAGGTTCAATGCTTAAAGGGTTAAATGAAGTATTGAAAAAAGAATTAAAAGTACCAGTTTTAATAGCTGATAGTCCTTTAACTTGTGTCGTAGAAGGAACAGGAGTCCTACTTGATAACATTAAATTACTTGAAGATAATTAGTCACTATATATAGTGGCTTTTTCTTTTAGGTAAAATTTGTTATAATTGTTTTAGAAAAGAGGACGAACTATGAATCAAGAAATAATAGATACTCTAAAGATTGTTATAACAACTTTTGTATGTTCTGCTTTAATAATGCCATTCATGAAAAGAATAGCACGACATGTTGGAGCGATGGACATTCCTAGAAATGATGAAGGACATCGTCATATTCATACTAAAGCTACTCCTAAATTAGGAGGAGTAGGAATATTTTTAGCCTTTTTAATTGGTTATATGTTGTTTGGAACAGAAAGTGTTCAAATGAATTCCATTTTAATAGGTAGTTTTATTATAATTTTAACAGGAATAGCCGATGATATTAAATCTATAAGAGCTAGAAGTAAATTAATAGGACAAATAATCGCCGCTTCTATTTTAGTTTTTTATGGAGGCTTCCTTTTAAATAATATTACAGCCTTTGGATATACTTTAAACTTTGGAATACTATCTTATCCTCTAACGATACTCTTTATAGTAGCATGCGTTAATATAATAAACTTAATTGATGGCTTAGATGGTCTAAGTGGCGGAATTAGTAGTATTTTCTTTTTAACTATTGGAATTATTGGTTTTTTCCAAGGACGTAGTGGCAGTTTAGTTATGATTTTAACATTTATTATGTTAGGAGCAACTCTAGGATTTTTATTACATAATTTTTATCCAGCAAAAATTTTCTGTGGAGATTGTGCTATGTATTTAGGCTTTATGATTGCTGTAATAACACTATTAGAGTTTAAAGGACCAGCCTTAACAAGTTTATTTGTTCCTCTAATGATTTTAGGTATACCAATATTAGATACGTTATTCGCCATTATACGAAGGCTTTTGAAACACCAAGCACCATTCAGCCCAGACAAAGAACATATTCATCATCAATTATTAGGTATGAATTTTTCTCAAAGAACAACAGTTTTAATTATTTATGGTTTTAATCTTTTGTTTGCTTTTGCTTCAATATTTTATTCTCTAAAAGATCCTTTTATGGGTAAAATATTATATATAATTATATTTATTATTGTTGTTTGGTTTGTTTTAAGAACAACAGTCATTTCTAAAAAGAACAAAGAAGTAACTGATAATATAATTGAAAAAGTAGGAGAAGTAATAAAAAAAGAAACTAAACCTAAAAAAAAGAAAAATAGGGTTAAATAACTACTATTTTTTTTTTGACAAAATTACTTTAAACTGGAAATATATGGTAAAATTTAAGGGTGTGTGCAGTATAAAAGGAGGAGGTAGTAGTGTTAAATTTTATTGTTTGTGATGATGAGAAGGAATTTAGAGAATTAATAATTAATGAGATTGACAAATTTATGATGAATTATGATGTAGAATACAACAAATATGAATTTGATAGTTATGAAGATGACTTTGAATCTCTTGCTAAAAAGGAGCTAGGTTTCAAAGTTTATTTCTTTGATATTAAAACTAAAAATGGTTCAGGTTTGGATGCTGCTAGATTCATAAGAGAAGAATTAGATGATTGGAACTCTATTATTATAATTGTAACAGCATTTGCAGAATATCGTTATGAAGCTTTATCTAATAGATTATACCTATTAGATTTTATAAGTAAGTTTGATAACTGTAAAAAGAAATTAAAAGAGACATTAAAAATAATTTATAAACAATATAACAACAGAGAAAAATGTCTTAGTTATGAATACAATTATACTTTATATAAGATTGAATTAAGAAATATTATATTTATTGAAAAAGAACAAGATAGTAAAAGATGCATAATCCATGCAACTTATGGAACTTTTAAAGCACCTTTTACTTTAAATGCAATAACAAAACATTTAGATAAAAGATTTTTAAAAGTTCATAAAAGTTTAATTTTAAATGTAGACAAAATAATGACATACAATACAAAAGAGAACGAAGTGTTATTTGTTAATGGCATGAGTACTAACCTAATATCTAGGTCTGGTAAAAAGGAGTTGATAGAATATGTCACTAATAATAATTAAAATAGTAGGCTCTATGTTAGTAGCAATATCTGGTTTCTATGCAGTTAGAAATTTATTAGATAGTAAAGAAAAGATATTAAAAACAAGCAATATAATTCCACTGACTTTAATAATGATTCCTATTTGCTTTTTATATGATGAAAAATATAGTTTATTATTAGTAATGTTTCTATACTTAGCAGAAATTTTATCATTTAAGAGAATTTTCAAATTAAATATAGAGACATCTATATTAGCCAGTAGTATTTTTATGCTATTAACAGCATTTATAGATATTATAGGAACATCAATAGAATTATCAATTTTTACATATGAAGAAATACGACTATCACCAATAATTGCTATAGCCAACAACATTCTTGTAGCATCATTATCAATATTTTTAACAAATATAAAAGCGTTTAAAGAATTGTTTCAAAAATTTAGTAATAAAATAAATTATGATGAAAGTTTCTCTAAAATTATATTTGCACTTCTAACAGTATTCGTTATAGGTGTATTATACTATAATGTTACAACAATTTTTAAACTAAATCTAGCATATACAATAACAATAATTGCCCTAGCGGTATTTCTTATATTATATTATTTCTATATTGAACAGCAAGCTAAGTATGAAAAGTTAAATAATAAATATGATACTCTTTTTAATTATGTACAAAACTTTGAAAATTGGATTGATGACGAGCAAATGTATAGACATGAATTAAAGAATAATTTGTCCATTATTAGAAATATGACTAAAAATAAAAAAATAATAGAAAAAATAGATGAAATGTTAAAATTTAGTATTATTATAGACGAACAAGCCATAGAAGATCTACGAAATATACCTAAAGGGGGTCTTAAAGGATTAATATATTATAAAGTTGCTCTTGCAAAAAATAAAAAAGTAAAAATGGTAGTAGAAGTAAGCCCTAAAGTAAAAAGGTTATTAAAGAGATTATCAGAGAGTCATCTGCGACAACTATGTATAGTTTTAGGAATATATCTAGATAATGCTTTGGAAGCAGCAGAAGAAACAAAAAAAACACAAGTTACATTAGAAGTGTACGAAGTGCGCGGAGATATTAACTTTACTATTTCAAATACATATAAAGACTTGATTTCTCTAAAAGATATGAAAAGAAAAAGTTTTACAACTAAAGGTGAAAATCATGGTAAAGGACTATATTATGTTGGGAAAATATTAAAGAAAGAGAAATGGCTTGAAACAGACCAAATATTCTTAAATAATTATTTTATTCAAAAGATAAGTATAAAAAAAATTCGTTAATAACGAATTTTTAGTCCATATTTTTTAATGCTTTTGGTTCTTCTATGCACCAAATAACACATCCTACACTAGCACTTGCAGTAGCTAACATAGCAACAGCTGCTAAAACCTTAGCCATTCTTTTTTTCATTCTTGCTTCACCCTTTCTTTACTACTATTTATTTAAACATAAATGTTTAAACCTTCTTATAATTCCTATATGGTTCATTAAATAATAAATACATGATAGGAGATATTAAAATAGTTTCAATCATTAACGCTGCTATTAATAAATTACTAATTAAAATTCCATCTAAACATATAATAATTACACTATAAATGACTGCCAAAGTACAAGCTCCTATTTTTCTAATAATACGTTTTTTTCTATTAGTTAGAGGTCTTTTATAAGTATCAGCAGGTGCACAAATTAAAAAAGTTATTACTGAAATTACACATAAAATAGTTTTGATAGTTAAGCCTACCTCAACATTAGTGAAAAAATATGGCAATCCTAATATTAAAACAGTACTAGAAATTAAACAAATTATAGACTTGCTTGCATGAAAACCAAAACCAGGGAATCTAATTATATTAAACAGTATTAATGTAATAATAAATTCTCTAATAAAGCCAAGCATAAAAGCAATAAGAAGAACAATTATGAGTTTAGTTATAGATAGATATAAAGCTTCTAACCCATAAGATAATTTTTCTTTTTCTTTTTCACTTAACTGTTTTTGATTACTAGCAATAAAGTTTATAGTATGATTTAAAAATACTTCTTTCATACTCCCTCCTATGCTACAAACATTATAGCTCTTTAATTAATAAAAAAGACAATTGTTCTTCAAACAATTTATTTCGAGGAATAAAATGTAATATCGACATATTTTTTTATTAATTAAACCATTTAAGGACGTAAAATAACAATTAACGGTAAATCTTACAATAATTAAACTGCTATTGCTATAATAAAAACACATCGTTTGAAAAAGAAGTAGCCACCTAATGAATAATAAAAGATGTGGAGGTGAGCCTAGTGATTGGGAAAGTAAAGTGGTTTAATAATGAAAAAGGGTATGGCTTTATTGAGTACAAAGAAAATGAAGATATTTTCGTTCATTATTCAACTATCAATTGTGATGGTTATAAGACTTTAGTTGAAGGTCAATATGTAGAGTTTACATTACTTGAAACTAGCAAGGGATACCAAGCAGTCGACGTAACACCAATAAAAGAACCAGCTTTAGCAAAATAGTTGGTTTTTTTGCCCTTTTGTGCTATATTAATCTTAAGGAAGGTGATAATATGGAAATTATTATTCGAGGAGACAAAATTGAAGTAACTAAAGCTATGAAAGACTACATTAATGAAAAGTTGCAAAGACTAGAAAAATATCTAGAAAATAGTGATAGTGTACGTGCTAACGTAGTAGTAAAAGTTAAAGGACATATGCAAACTGTCGAAATTACAATTCCACTTCACAATTTTATTATTAGGTCTGAAGAGACTCAAGATGACTTTTATGCATCTGTTGATAAAGCTATAGATGTTATAGAACGTCAAATAAGAAAGAACAAAACTAAGATTAAAGCTAAAGAAGCTAAAACTAGAATTGACTTTAGTATCGTTGATATTGAAGAAGAAGAGCATGAAGAAAACAATATTATTAAACATAAAAAAATAGAAGTAAAACCAATGGATGAAGAAGAAGCTATTCTTCAATTAGAATTACTAGGACATGAATTTTACTTATTTAAAAATGTTGATACTGATAAAGAAGCTGTTGTTTATAAAAGAAAAAATGGTGGCTATGGTATTATAGAAGCTGAGTAAAGCTGAATAAAGTTAAAAAACAAGGAATGATATAAAAATATCATTCTTTTTTGATAAAATAACTCTAAAACCTTTTTATTATCTTAATTTTTTGATAAAATACATTATGCAAGGAGATGTTTATAATGGGATTATTTAGAAAACTATTTGATCATGAATATAAAGAATTAAAAAAGTTTACTGAAAAAGCAGATAAAATAGTAGCTCTTGATGAAGAGATGACTAAGTTAAGTGATGATGAATTAAAACATAAAACAGAAGAATTTAAAGAAAGACTAGCTAATGGAGAAACTTTAGAAGATATCTTAATAGAAGCATTCGCTGTTGCAAGAGAAGCAGCATATCGTGTTATAGGAGAAAAACCATTCTATGTTCAAGTATTAGGGGCTCTTGCCATTCATTATGGTAATATAGCAGAGATGAAAACAGGTGAAGGTAAAACTTTAACTTGTGTTTTACCTGCCTATCTTAATGCCTTAGAAGGTAAAGGCGTTCATATTATTACAGTTAATGAATATCTTGCCACTCGTGATGCTGAATGGATGGGAGGAATACATCGTTTTCTTGGTTTAACTGTAGGTGTTAATACAAGAGATATGTCTCCTAAAGAAAAACAAGAGACTTATAACTGTGATATTCTATATTCTACTAATAATGAAATAGGATTTGATTACTTAAGAGATAATATGGTAATTAGAAAAGAAAATAGGGTACAACGTCCTTTAAACTTTGCTATCGTTGACGAAGTTGACTCTATTCTAATTGATGAAGCGAGAACTCCATTAATTATATCAGGAGGAGCTCAGCATAGTGCCAACCTATATATAGATGCCGATAAATTTGCAAAGTCTCTAAAAGAAGATGAAGATTATATCTGTGATGAGACAGGTAAAAGTACAATCAGTGTATCACTAACTGACGAAGGTAGTGAAAAAGCAGAGAAAATGTTTAAGATAAAAAATTTATATGAAATAGAAAATGCTACTTTGCTACATTATATTAATCAGGCGCTACGTGCTAACTATGCTATGAAAAAAGATGTAGACTACGTTGTTCAAGACGATGAAATAGTAATAGTAGACCAATTTACTGGACGTTTAATGAAAGGAAGAGCTTATAGTGATGGGCTTCATCAAGCAATAGAAGCAAAAGAGGGAGTTAAAATTAACCAAGAAACTAAAACCCTTGCAACTATTACTTTCCAAAATTTATTTAGAATGTATAAAAAACTATCAGGTATGACTGGTACTGCTAAAACAGAAGAAGAAGAATTTAGAGATATTTATAATATGTACGTTATAGAAATACCTACTAATAAACCTGTTATAAGAGTAGATGCCCCTGACTTAGTTTTTGCTACAAGAAGTGCTAAATATAAAGCCATTATTAGTGAAGTAAAGAATCGCTATGATAAAGGTCAACCTGTCTTAATTGGTACTATAGCGATAGAAACAAGTGAATTAATCAGTGACTTGTTAAAGAAAGCTCATATTCCTCATGAAATATTAAATGCTAAAAATCATGCTCGTGAAGCGGAAATTATCTCTAAAATAGGAGAACATCGTTCTGTTACCATTGCTACTAACATGGCTGGTCGTGGTACTGATATTAAACTATCAGATGAAATAAGAGAACTTGGTGGATTATGTGTAATTGGTACAGAGCGTCATGAATCACGTCGTATTGATAATCAGTTAAGAGGACGTTCTGGTCGTCAAGGAGATCCAGGTTATACTCAATTCTTTGTTTCTATGGAAGATGACTTAATGATTAGATTCGGTAGCGAAAGAATTAGAGAAATGATGAAAAGCTTTGGATTTGGAGACCAAGCTATTCAAAGTAAAACTTTTACTAAAGCTATTTCTACTGCTCAAAAAAGAGTTGAAGGCAATAACTTTGATGCCAGAAAACATTTACTACAATATGATGATGTTATGAATACCCAAAGAGAAATCATGTATGGTAAACGTAATGAAATCTTAGATAGTGAATCAATTCATGAAACTGTATTAAACTCTATTCATAATCATGTTACAGATCTAGTTAAATCTAGAAATGCTGATAGTGTTATTACTGATGAAGAATTACAAAGCATTACAGAGTTTGCTAATGAAAACTTACTTAAAAATGATATTAGTAAAGTAGAACTTGAAAATAGAAGTGCAGATGAAATTATAGAATATCTTTATGAAAAAGCCAAAGATGAATATGAAAATAAAATTAAAGAAGTTCCAGTAGAAATCAGTAATGAGTTTGAAAAAGCATTGTCATTACAAGTCATAGATAATTACTGGATGGAACAAATTAATGTTATGTCTCATTTAAGAGAGGGTATCTATCTTCGTGGTTACGGACAAGAAGATCCTTTAAGAGCATATACTACAGAAGGTTATGAATTATTTGACGAAATGCTTCAAAAAATAGATAGAGATATTACCGTATTCTTACTAAAAGCAGAAATTAGACAAAACATTGAAAGAAAACAAGTAGCAAAAAATCAAAAGACTAATGATGTTAAAGATACAAAGAAAACTCCTAAAAAAGTAAAAAAGGTAGGTAGAAATGACCCTTGTCCTTGTGGAAGCGGTAAAAAATATAAACAATGTTGTGGTAAATAATAAGGAAAACTATTTTGAAAACAAAAAGTTGGCGTTCATTTGCTAGCTTTTTTCATACATAAAAAATTAAAGCATAAAAAAAAGACCATTTTAATTATGTCTATTACAAAATAAATTTAATAAAGTATATTTTAAAATTATAAATAGTGAAAGGTGAGAAAGCATTGTGATAAAAAGTAAGATAGTAACATCACTAGAAAAAGTCTTTTTAAAAGATGATATAGACAGACTAAAAGAAATAAAGAAAATACATGCATTAAAGGGGGAACGGATATCATATCAAATCGTATTAGCTAGTGATAAATATCAAAGATATGATCTTAAATATAAGATAAATTCAAAATTTGAAAATATAAAAATAAATAGAGTTGGATTTGTGCCAAGTGAATGCCCAGTTTTTGAAAAGAGACTTGATGATTACTATATAACAACAAAACCTGGACTATTTCCAGATGTATTATACCCCTTGAAAGCAAACGATTTAATTACAATATATGAATACACTAATACTACATTATGGTTTACCATAGATATACCAAATAAAATTGATGCAGGAGATTATAGTGTAGAAATAGAATTATATAATAGTGAAATAAGAGAAAAATTAACATTAAACATAAAAATAGAAGATATAATATTACCATCAAGCGACTTAATATATACAGACTGGCTTCATACAGATTGTATTGCCTCATATTATAATGTCGAAGTTTTTTCTGATAAGTATTGGCAATTAGTAGAGATGTTTATGAAAACTGCCGTAAGGACAGGAGTAAATACAATTCTAACTCCTATAATTACTCCGCCAATAGATACAGAAGTAGGAGGAGAACGACCAACAGTCCAACTAGTAGATATTGAATATAAATCTGGAAAATATCTTTTTAACTTTAACAATTTAGAAAAATGGATAAAAATAGCTTTAAAAAGTGGAATAAAATATTTTGAAATGGCTCATTTATTTACCCAATGGGGAACAGAAGCAACTCCTAAAATTGTAGTAACAGAGGATGGAAAACTTATAAAAAAATTTGGATGGCATGTAAAATCAAATGATCCAAAATATGCAGAGTTTTTAAATCAATTTTTACCAGCATTAGTAAATAAGTTAGAAAAATTAAACTTAAAACAAAAAGTATTTTTTCATATATCAGATGAACCATCAAGTGAAAGAGAAACAGATTTTACCAATTACATGTACGCCAAAAAATTAGTAAGCAAACATTTAAAAGGTTACAAAATTATAGATGCATTATCAAACATAGATTTTTACAAAAAGGGATTAATAGAAAACCCAATTCCAGCTACAGATGTTATAGAACCATTTTTAGCAGAGAATATTAAAGAAAGATGGTGTTATTATTGTTGTGGTCAAACACAAGATGTATCAAATAGATTTATGGCAATGCCATCATATAGAAATAGAATTTTAGGAACACAACTTTACTTATATGATATTACTGTTTTTTTACACTGGGGCTTTAATTTTTATTATTCTTCACTATCAAGAGAAAGAATAAATCCATTTATGACAACAGATGCAAAGCAAGCATTTCCGTCAGGAGACGCCTTTTGTGTATATCCTGGAGAAAATGAAGTCTATGAATCTATTAGAAGTGTAGTATTTTATGAGGGATTGCAAGATAGGATGCTTCTTAAGCTTCTAGAAAATAAAATTGGCAAAGAAGAAACAAAAAAATTTGTAAATAATATGTTTAATTTAACTATAACATTTAAAGAATATCCACATGAAAAAGAATTTTTTGATTATTTGAAAGATAAAATAATAGAAAAAATCAATATGTAAAAAAATTATAATTTAATAAAATGAAATAAAGGAAAGAAGGGAAAAATATGAAACAAGATCATCCATATGTAGGCGTAGATGGTATCATTACAAATGATAAAGGCGAGATATTATTAATGCACAGAACAGCAGGTGCTTATACTGGCTACTGGGGCTTAATCGCTGGTGCTATAGAGTGGGGCGAAGAAGTAAAAGATGCACTTAAAAGAGAAGCCATGGAAGAAATTGGTGTTGAACTTGGAAATATTAAATTTACTGGTAGATATTATGACAAAATAGGTAGACATCCAACAAAAACATTTATATGCTTGCCTCATACTTGTGATATTATCAGTGGTACACCTAGACCTGTAAGTGAATGTGATGAAGTAAGATGGTTTCCAAAAGAAGAAGTAAGAAAAATGACACTAGCATATGACCACAAGCAGATGCTAGAAGATTTAGATTTAATTTAGTAACAATAAAATGAAAGAAATCAAATGCCTATTATTTGATTTCTTTTAATAGTTAAAAACTGATTTAGTTTGACGAATGGTTAAAATACACATATAATATCATTAAAGAAAAGAGGAAATAGTATGAGACTTAGTAGACTAAATATAAAAAAGATTAACTTAAATGATATTGATAAAAACTATTCAGGGCAGGATATCTTAATGAAATTAGGAGAACTATACCAATATGAAAGTGGTATTTATGGATATGGAAACCTTTGGACTAAATTAGAGCGAATAGTTGAAAATATTATTATAGAAGAATTAGATAAAGTAGGTTGTATTCAAGTAGAGTTTCCTAAACTACAACCTAAAAAAATATGGAAGCAATCTAATAGATGGGATATGTATACTAAAGAAGGAGATATTATGTTCACTTTAGATAATAATCTAGGAGAATATGGACTTGCCCCTACAGCAGAAGAGTGTGCAACCCTATTCGGTGCTAATAGACTTCCTTCATATAAGAACTTACCAGCTATATATTATCAAATAGGAGAGAAGTTTAGAAAAGAAATAAGAACTAGAGGTTATCTATTTAGACCAAGAACTTTTGTTATGATGGATGCTTACTCTTTTGATAAGACAGAAGAAGATATGAAAAAAACATATGACTTAATGCATGAAGCTTATCTAAATATCTTTAAAAGACTAGGTATTAAAATAATGCCTACAGTAAGTGATAATGGTGTAATAGGTGGAAGTGTTGCCGAAGAGTTCCAAGCTGCAACTAAACTTGGAGAAGATACAGTTCTATATGATGAAGAACAAGATCTAGGTATTAATAAAGAAGTATTAGAATTTGATAATAAAGATGAATATTTAAAACAATTAAATATCACTGATACTAGTAAATTAAAAGAATATCAAGCCGTAGAATTAGGAAATAATTTCCAATTAGGAACAAAATATTCTGAAAGTATGAAATTATTCTATACTGATGAGTTTGGCAACAATAAACCTTATTATATGGGATGTTATGGAATAGGACTAGGCAGAATAATCGCTTGTCTAATAGAAAATAATGTTATTAGAAAAGATGAAAAAATTAAAGGATTCGCTCTACCATATGAAATCGCTCCATATAAAGTACAAATCATTTATAATGAAAACAATAAAGATAAAGCAGAAGCTTTATATAAAGAATTAACAGATAATAACATTAATGCCATTATCGATGATAGAGAAAACCTAACAATTGGTAATAGAATTAATGATGTATATGTACTAGGTACTCCTAAAATGATTATATTAGGAAATAAATTTGATGGAGAAAACTATTGTATAGAAAATACAAAAGATAATACTACTGATACAGTTAAAGTATCTAAAATAGTTGATTATTTTAAGAATTTATAAAAAACTTTAGATCTTATAATATTACATCTAATAATATAAATGATTAAGGTCATATTAAGGAGATAAGGTTGAAAATAAAATGACAAAATTATGACACGACAAAAACCGTCAA